>JAURGL010000120.1 GCA_030833825.1 Vulcanococcus sp. SFB_649D_100_25
CCCGGGGAGCTTTCACTCCAAAGCCCAGCCGCTTGGCTGGGCTTTTTTATTGACCGAAACAGGGCAACCCCAAATAGGCCTCACAGCAAACGGCCAGGAATTGCAACAGGATCATTGGAAGAAAAACTGAAGATTTGAAGACCCGGGGCGGTCGCGCAAAGCTCAGATCTCTTCTGCTGCAGGACTTTCCGCTGAATCCTCAGCGCATCCATTCCCGACCATTGTTGTGCAGAAGCTCAAAAAGCCGCGGAGAATGCCTGCGGTGAACCTCGGCCTTCACTACCTACCGCCCCGTCAACCCAGGAGCCAGACATGAAGCCCTGCATCCTGCTGATTGAAGACGATGGCGACATGCGTGAGCTTGTGGCCGGACACCTCGAGCACAGCGGCTTCGACGTGCAGCGGGCCGAAGACGGCATCAAGGGGCAGGCCCTAGCCCTGCAGTACACCCCTGACCTGGTGCTCCTCGACCTGATGCTGCCCAAGGTGGACGGCCTGACCCTCTGTCAGCGCCTGCGCCGCGACGAACGCACCTCGAACATCCCGGTGCTGATGCTCACCGCCCTGGGCAGCACCAAGGACAAGGTGAGCGGCTTCAACTCCGGAGCCGACGACTATCTGGCCAAGCCCTTCGACCTGGAGGAGCTGCTGGTGCGGATCAAGGCGCTGCTGCGACGCTCCGACCGAGCGCCCCTGTCCACCAAACACAACGAAATCCTCAGCTACGGCTGCCTCACCTTGGTGCCAGAGCGTTTTGAGGCGATCTGGTTCGATGAGCCCGTCCGTCTCACCCATCTGGAATTTGAGCTCCTGCACTGCCTGATGCAGCGCCATGGGCAAACCGTGGCCCCGTCTTTGATCCTCAAAGAGGTGTGGGGTTACGAGCCCGACGACGACATCGAAACGATTCGGGTTCACGTGCGGCACCTGCGCACCAAGCTCGAACCCGACCCGCGCAAGCCCCGTTTCATCAAGACGGTCTACGGGGCCGGCTACTGCCTGGAACTGCCCAGCGGCTCCCACGAGGAGGAACTGGCCCAACTGGTCCAGCAAGCCCGCGACAACCGGCGCACCGCCGCCTAGGCCCTCACTCCCGAGAGCTCAAGCAGCGCCACCTCCCAGGCCAACCGTGGTTGCACGTAACTGCGAAGCTGCTGCCGCAATTGCTCAAGACGCTTGAGGGGGGCTGGGTCATGGCGCTCCTGCCAGAGCTGCAGCTGCCACCAATCAAGCAACCAGAGCTGCTGCTCCACATCCAGGGCATCACAGAGATCCCTGGCCAGGGCGAGAGCCTCCAGGGGCGAGGCCGCTCCAGGCCCCTTCACCAGAGACGAACAGCGAGCGGCCAGCCCTTCAGGCAGCGCCTCCCACTGCTGGCGGTGCTCCAGCAGGGCCCCTGGAGATCCGGCCGCCATCGCCACAAGCTCAGGCGGATCCGGCCGCTCCCCTGATTCCGACGCACCGCTGAGCGCAAGGATCCGTCGCATCAGATCAGGCTCGAGCCGTGCGAACGGGATCGCCTGACAGCGGGAGCGGATCGTGCTCAACAGCCGATCCGGGGAGGCGGACAGCAGCACCAGCAACCCTGCCCCGGGCTCCTCAAGCGTTTTGAGCAGGGCATTGGCCGCTCCCTCCGCCATCGCCTCCACCGCCTCGATCACCACCAGGCAGCGTGGAGCCTCCACCGGCCGGCGGGCCAAAAACTGGGACACCCCCCTGACCTGCTCCAGCCTCAGTTGCGGAGGGGCCTTGCGGCTCACCCCTGCCTCGAGGGCCTGGGAGGCGGGAACCAGTTGCCCTTTCTCGGAATAGGTGGGCTCCACCCAAAGCAGATCGGGATGGTTGCCGTCCTTGAGGCGACGTCTCACAGCGGGGGAGCCGTCCAGCCCTGCAATCACTCCTTCCAGGAAGCGAAGGGCCGCCAAACGGCGACCAACCCCATCGGGACCGCAGAACAGATAAGCCGGAGCCAAGCGTTCCTGCTCCAGGGCGGCCGTGAGCAGCGCAACAGCCTGGGATTGCCCCTGAAGATCCGCAAACAGCTCAGCCATGGCGGCTCAAGCGCGCTTGCAGGGCTGCCTGCAAGCGTTCCGACACCTGCTCAGGCGGCAGGGAGGCATCGATCGAGACCCAACCCGCCTGACGGGCCAGGGCTGAAAATCCTGCGCTCACGCGGGCCAAGAAGGCTTCACCGCTGGCCTCGATCCGGTCGGCGGGCCGGTGACCACGGCGCCGCAGGGACTCCGCCAGGGGCAACTCCAGATGCACGGTGAGATCAGGAACCACCGCGGCGGTGGCGATGGCCGCCAACTGTTCAATCAACTCCAGCGACAGCCCGCGCCCATAGCCCTGATAAGCGGCCGTGGAGCCGGTGAAACGGTCACTGAGCACCCAGTGGCCCGCCGCCAGAGCCGGTGCGATTTTCTGGGCCACGTGCTGGGCGCGATCCGCGGCATAGAGCAACAGCTCCGCCCGGTCTTCCGGCGCTGCCTCCCCCGGAGGATGCAGCAGCAACTGCCGCAGGGCCCGCCCCAGTTCCGTCCCGCCGGGCTCACGGGTCACCACCAGCTCAGCCCCCTGCGGCATCAGGCCACTGCGGGGCAGCCACTGGCGCAGGTGCTCGGTCTGGGTCGTCTTGCCGCATCCATCGATGCCCTCAAGCACCAGAAATCGACCCCGCTCAGCCATCACGGCCCAGGAGCAAGGCGTTCACCACAACGGTGATGGAACTGAGGGCCATCAGCAGGGCAGCCAGGGGAGGGGAGAGCACAACGCCAAAGCCTGGCAGCAGAGCCCCGGCAGCGATCGGCAACACCAACAGGTTGTAGCCAAAGGCCCAGATCAGGTTCTGCCTGACCTTGGCCATGGTCCCGCGGGCCAGTCGCAGGGCCAGAGGGATGGCGCTGAGGCGATCCCCCAGCACCACCACATCGGCGGTATCCATCGCAATCTGCGTGCCGGTGCCCACCGCAATCCCCACATCGGCGGCCGCCAGGGCCGGGGCATCGTTGATGCCATCACCCACCATGGCCACCAGGCCCTTGCTGCGGGCCTGCTCAATGCGCTCGAGCTTCTGCTGCGGCAACAGCTCCCAGGCCACCTCCTGCGGAGGCAACCCCAGCTGCTGGGCGAGGCGCTGCACAGGGGTGGGGCGATCCCCGCTCAACAACCC
Source organism: Vulcanococcus sp. SFB_649D_100_25 (assembly GCA_030833825.1). Taxonomy (GTDB): domain Bacteria; phylum Cyanobacteriota; class Cyanobacteriia; order PCC-6307; family Cyanobiaceae; genus Vulcanococcus. The sequence continues at coordinate 3,173 of JAURGL010000120.1, forward strand.
CAAGCGGCAGCCCATGGCCCGCAGTGCCGCCAGTGCTTCTGGAGCGTCAGGGCGGGGGAGATCGTTCACCGCCAGCATCCCCACCAACGTGGACCCAGCCGAGAGAGCCACCACCGTGGCCCCGGCTGACTCCTGCTCGTCCCACCAGCCCTGCTGGGCCTCAGGGATCCGGGCACCCTCCTGCTCAATCCATCCAGGCCGGCCCACCCGGCAGAGGCCTGCACCCTCCAAGGTCCCGCTCAGGCCCTCACCAGGCCAGGTCCGAGCCGCCTCAACCGAGAGCAAGGGCAACTCCAACTCCTGCGCCCTCTGCAGCAGGGCATGGGCGAGGGGGTGCCGGGTTTGGGCTTCAAGGCTGGCGGCGAGCTGAACCAAGGTTTCGCTAGCGCCGGGATCCACGGGGCAAAGGCCAGCGACGCTGGGCCGGCCGATGGTGAGCGTGCCGGTCTTGTCGAACAGCACGCTGCGCAGGGAGGCGGCCGCTTCGATCACATCACCGCCGCGAAACAGCACCCCCCGGCGCGCAGCAAGGCCTGTGCCCACGGTGATCGCCGTAGGCGTAGCCAGACCAAGGGCACAAGGGCAGGCCACCACCAGCACCGCAATGCTCAGCTGCAAACCCAGGACGAAGGGGGTTTCAGCCCCGAGCCCCAGGCTCTGATGCCCACCGTGCTGATGCAGCGAAGGCGCCGCCTGCAGCACCTGCGGCCAGAGCTGGGCCCCGAGCAACCACCAGAACAGCAGCGTGGCAAGGGCCAGCAGCATCACCGCCACGCTGAAACGACCGGCCACCCGATCCGTGAGCCCTTGGATCGGGGCCTTACGGACCTGGGCGTTCTCCACCAGGGCCATGATCCGGGCCACGGCGCTTTCACGGCCAGGGCGCAGCACCTGCAGCACCAGGGCACCCTCCAGGTTCAAGGAACCGGCCGCCAACTCCTGGCCCGGCTGCGCCTCCAGGGGCAACGGCTCACCGGTGAGGCTGGAGACATCGAGGAGCGAACGTCCTTCGAGGACCTGGCTGTCGACCGGCACCCGGTCACCCGGCAGCAGGCGCACACGATCACCGGACCGCAAGGCCCCCACCTGCACCGGCTCCACCCGGGCATCAGCCCCCTCTCCCAGCAGCAACAGGGCCTGGTCGGGCTGCAGCTGCGCGAGCTCCTCGAGGGCCCGGCCGGTGCGAAAGCGGGCCCGCTCCTCCAGGAACCGACCCAGCAGGACAAAACCAAGCAGCGTGACCGGCTCGTTGAAGAAGCACTGCCAGCCCACCTCAGGCCAGAACAGGGCCACGAGGCTGGCGAGATAGGCGCTCCCCATCCCCAAGCCCACCAAGGTGTCCATGCCGGGGGCTCCGGTGACGGCGGAGCGCCAGCCCTGCACCAGGATCGGGCGACCAGGGAACGCCAACGCCAGGGTGGCCACCAGCGCATGCACCCGGATGTCCGTGAGCAGGGGCCATGGCAAATGCCCCGCCTGGGCCAGGTGCCCGGCGGCGGAGGCCACCAGCAGCAGCACCGCCACAACGAAGGCGCGCCAGCGCTGCCACCAACTGCGCTGCTCCAACCGCTCCGCCAGGGGCAGCACCCCCTCCTGCTCCCCGCGCTGATGGGCCACGTAGCCCATGGCGGCCAGGGCCTCAATCAACGGCTCCACAGGATCCGGCTGCCCCTGGGCCGAGA
>JAURGL010000121.1 GCA_030833825.1 Vulcanococcus sp. SFB_649D_100_25
ATCGCATCGCCAAAGAATGGGGGTCGCGAGGATCGAACTCGCCTAAGGCGGATTATGAGTCCGCTGCATTCACCAGATTGCTAGACCCCCGGCTGGCTTGCCAGCAGGCCTGATTTACCACAAGCCGCGGATCGGAGCAGCCGCTGGCGTGGGTGCCTGGCAACCGCCGCGGGCCAGGCCCGTGCAGAACCCATTGGAGACATCCGCCGTCCGCCAGGGCAGCGGGTGGCTCTGCTGCTCGAGCAACACCTGATAGGTGTTCTCCACCGCCGATCCATCCCAAACGATTGTCTGATCCGGGAAGCCCAGGCCCATCACCTTGGTGCCGTCCCCGCCGCCCATGGCAATCCCGAGCAGATCCGTGATCTGGTGAGTGACATCAATGCCGCGGGCATAGGGCGCTGTGTAGCTGTAGAAGCGCCGCGTCACCAGTTCTGAGGTGGTGGTGACAGGGCCGCAGCGGCTGACCTCAACTGGGACTGAACCCTCTGGAGGCGCCTCCAGGGTGGTCGTGCAAACCACCGGTCCCGCCTGCACGGGCACCAGCGCACCCAGGCTGAGCAGCAGCACCAGGGCCGAGGAACGCACTGCCATGGGGCGTTGGGATCTCTGCGCGCAAACTAGACAGCACTTGAGCCTGCTGCCAGGGCGTGACCCAGACCCTCTCCATCCCCTCATCCAGCGCCGAACAACGCCAGCTGCTGTTGGATCTCCTGGCGCAACGGGCTTACCGCCACGGCAACTTCACCCTCGCTTCCGGGCGCACCAGCACCCACTACGTGAACTGCAAGCCGGTGAGCCTGAGTGGGCTGGGGCTGGCCCTGCTCTCGGCCCAGATGCTGGAGCTGGTGGAGCCTGAGGCCGCCGCCGTGGCCGGCCTGACCCTGGGGGCAGACCCCCTGGTGAGCGGTGTGGCCCAGGCCGCTGCCCTGGCGGGCAAGGCTCTCGACGCCCTGATTGTGCGCAAGGAAGCCAAGGGCCATGGCACCGGCGCCTGGCTGGAGGGGCCCCTACCCGAACCCGGCAGCCGCATCACCGTGCTCGAAGACGTGGTCACCACCGGTGGCTCCTCGCTCAAGGCCGTGAAGCAACTGCGGGAGGCGGGCTATGTGGTGGAACGGGTGGTGACCATCGTGGATCGCCAGGAAGGCGGCCTCGACGCCATGACCGCCGCCGGCCTGGAGCTGCGCAGCCTGTTCCAGCTCGATGAGGTCGCTGCAACCCACCAGAAGCCGTGAGCAATGCCAGCCGCTGGGGCCTGCCCATCAGCTTGATCCGCTTGGAGGGCCCCGATAGCCGCCGCTTTCTGCATGGCCAGAGCAGTCAGGCCATTGAGCTGGCGCAGCCCGGCAGCTGCCTGCCCACCTGCTTAATCAGCCCCACGGCCCGCATGCGCGGCCTGGCCCTGGCCTGCATTGATGCCTCAGGGATCGATCTGTTGGTCGTCGCCGGCGATGGCGACCCCATCCGCGCCCAGCTCGATCGCGTGCTGTTTCCCGCCGACAAGGTGCGGCTCGGACCTGTGGAGCCCGCAACCCTCTGGCAGTGGCAGGGTGAGGCCCCAAGCAGCGCAGAGGATCTGCTGCGCCCGGGGGTCGACCTCGGCAGCGGGGCTGCTGCTGCGCTCTGGCTGCAGCGCGAGGGCCAAGCACTCCCCAGCTGGCTCAGCGACCTGCCGGAGCAAGAACGGGACACCATCGAAGCCAACCGCCTGCGCCATGGAATCCCAGCGGCCCCAGGGGAGCTCAACGACGAGATCAATCCGTTTGAACTGGGTCTGGCGCCCTGGGTGAGCCTGAACAAGGGCTGCTACGTGGGCCAGGAAACCCTGGCGAAGCTCGCCACCTACGACGGGGTGAAGCAGCAACTGCGCCACTGGCAAAGCAAGACCCCCCTGGCCCCCGGCACCACCCTGACCACCAGCGCAGGCGAGCGGGCCGGCGTGATCACCTCCGCCCAGGGCCGCGAAGGGTTGGCACTCGTGCGGCGCAGTTGCCTTGAGCAAACCACGCTGCTGGCTGGTGAGGTTGAACTGAAGATCGATGTGCCCTTGGGCTTTGTCGCCCCCCCCGTGGGAGCCGGCGGCCAGGGCTAAGCCTGATCCTGCTGGTGCAGCCACTGGGCCACGGCCCAGGTGGCCAGGGCGTCGTCGTGGTTGTAGCGGAAGATCCGGCGCAGGTTCTGCCGTGAGCCACGGCCCTGGGGTCCCGTCCCCCCCAGCCGCCAACGGCGCCACCAGAGCAGGGCCCTGGCCCCATCCACTCCTTTCTGACGCCAGGAAAAGCCCAACCAGCCGGCCACGGCCTTGAGGCCATAGCTGTTGGTGGGCATCCACCAGTGGCGGCGCAGGCGCTGGTGCACATCCAGCATCCGATCGCGCAGGGCCTGAATGTCCCGCTCCCGGGCCCCCTGGCGCTGGGCCAGCTTCACCAGGGCCAGCAGCTCGGTTTCGCCGTAGTGGAGGACCGGCCAATCGGGATAGGCCGCCAGGAAGCGCTGCAGCCGCTGCCAGAGCCGCTCTTCCCCGTGCTCCCACAGGGCCAACATCGGGTGATAAGGAGCCTGAGCTGCCTGCAGGCCGTCGGGCCAACGGCCATCGCCGTTGCGGGGCAGTCGGACGAAGCCGTGCAGAAAGTCGTCACGGGCGTCAGGATCCGATTCGATGTCATAGATGAGCACCCCGGGCGCCGTCTCCAGTTCCGGCAGGGCCGCTGCAGGATCCCGCCGCAGGGGCTCTCCCCGGTCCTGCACCTGGGCCTGGGTCACCAGGTCCGGGGCCACTTCTGCGTGTTGCTCCCCATAGGTCAGCAACCCGCCGGCCAACAGCTCAGGATCGGCGGCGGCCAGGGCGCTCAAGCGATCGATCCCCAGCTCCAGCAACATGTCGCGCCGTTTCGCGCCGATGCCGCTCACTTCGCTGAGATGCCCCTCGGCCGTAGCCACCTGATCACAGGCCGCGCGCCAGCTGCAGAGCACGCACTTCTTGCGATCCGCCACCAGGGGAGGAGGGGTGCTCTGGCCCAGATCAGCGGCCAGGCGCTGCAGGGCTTCATCCAGTTGGCGGGGCAGGCTTCCGCCGAGGGCCAGGGTTTCCTGCTGCAAACCTCGCCCGGAGCCCGAGAGCACCAAACCACTGCGCACCGAGGTCTGCTGCTCCTGTGCCAGCAGTTGGCCCCAGAGGGCCAGAACAACCCGATGCTCCCGGGTGGTGCGCCGGCCGGGGCGGAACATCACGGGCCGGTAGCTGTGATCGCCCCAGCGACTCCTGCCATCCACCCGCTGCAACAGAGGTGGATGGGCCTCAACACCATCGCCTTTGAGGCGCAACCCCACCACAGCCGGGGCTCCCGCCAAGGCAGCCGCTTCCCCGCGCCCCGGCCGCTCGGGAAAGAGCGTGGCAAAACTGCGCCGCTGCTCATCAAGCTGCAGTTCCCGGTGGGCCGTCCACTGCCGCAGGGCCGGGTCTCCATGGCGATCGAGCCAGGCGCGGCGCTTGCAGCGCAACCAGCTGCGCAGCAGGCGATCGTTCAGCAGGATCGAGCCGGGCACCCATTGACGCTAGGTGGCCGTCTGTGGGGCCGGCACCTGGAACTGCGCAGGGAGATCGGCGGGCTGCTAGCACCATCAAGAACGCATCGTCCCTGCCCCGATGGCTGCTTCAGCGCCCCTGCCCCTGGAGGCCAGCCCGATCGCCTTCGGAACCGACGGTTGGCGCGGCATCCTCGGGGTCGACATCACCATGGAGCGTCTGCTGCCGGTGGCGGCGGCCGCAGCACGGGAGCTGGAGTTCTCAGCACCCGAGGGACTGAACAGCCGCGAAATCGTGATCGGCTACGACCGCCGTTTCCTGGCACCAGAACTGGCTGAAGCGATCTGCAGCGCCGTCCGCGGAGCCGATCTGGTGCCGGTGCTCGCTGAAGCCCCAATCCCCACCCCCGCCGCCAGCTGGGCCGTGGTGGAACGGCAGGCCCTTGGGGCCCTGGTGATCACCGCCAGCCACAACCCGCCTGAATGGCTTGGCCTGAAGATCAAAGGTCCCTTCGGAGGATCGGTGGAAGGGGACTTCACCAAGCGGGTGGAGCTGCGGCTGGAAGCCGGCGGCATCAGCGTGCCGATCCCTGGCGAAACCCTGCGCTTCGACGCCATGGGCACTTACCTGGCGGGGCTCAAGGCGAAGGTGAACACCGCGGCCCTAAGCGAAGGACTGCAGCGTCTAGGGCTGCAGGTGATCGTCGACCCGATGCACGGATCGGCCGCCGGTGGCCTCAGCCGCCTGCTGGAGGGGGCCGCCGCCAGCGACCACCTGCGCGAGATCCGCTCTAACCGCGATCCCCTATTCGGCGGCAACCCACCGGAACCCCTGGCCCCCTATCTGCAGGAGTTGATCGCCGAGGTGCGCGCCTCCACGCTGGCCGGCCGTCCCGCGGTGGGCATCGTCTTTGACGGCGATGGCGACCGCATCGCCGCGGTGGATGAGCACGGCCGTTTCTGCAGCACCCAGCTGCTGATGCCCCTGTTCATCGATCACCTGGCCCGCGCCAAAGGGTTGGGCGGCTCGGTGGTGAAAACCGTGAGTGGCTCCGATTTGATGCAGCTGGTGGCCGAAAACTTGGGCCGCCCGGTGCTCGAAAAAGCGGTGGGTTTCAAGTACATCGCCGCCGAAATGCTCGCGAGCGATGTGCTGGTGGGCGGCGAAGAATCGGGGGGTGTCGGTTTCGGCAGTCACCTGCCCGAGCGCGATGCGCTGTATGCAGCCCTGTTGCTAATTGAGGCCCTGGTGGAAGGCGGCAAACCCCTGGGGGAGC
>JAURGL010000122.1 GCA_030833825.1 Vulcanococcus sp. SFB_649D_100_25
CGAAAACACTTCCAACAAGCTGGATGCCGTCTACGAGGTGTCCAAGAAGATGTGGCTGGACGCATACCTCCCCGAAGACGCCGATGGTGCTGAAATCGCCACCGATGGCCGGGTCATCGAGATGCTCAGCGAGCACACCCTCGAGGGCATGCTGGAGGGGTACCTGCTCACCGGTCGGCATGGATTCCTCAGCACCTACGAGGCCTTCGCCCATGTGATTGACTCCATGTTCAACCAGCACGCCAAATGGCTGACCATCTGCAACAACCTGCCCTGGCGCGTCAACATCGCCTCGTTGAACCTGCTGATCACCAGCACCGTCTGGCGGCAGGACCACAACGGCTTCACGCACCAGGACCCCGGCTTCATCGATCTGGCGGGCAACAAGAGTGGGGACGTGGTGCGGGTCTACCTACCGGCCGATGCCAACTGCCTGCTCGCGGTCGCCGAGGAAGCCCTGCTCGAGCCTGATGTCAGCAACATCATCGTGAGCGACAAGCAGAAGCATCTGCAGTACCTCAACCTCGAGCAGGCCAGGGCCCATGTGGTCAAGGGGGTCGGTCTCTGGAGCTGGGCCAGCAACGATCACGTCGGCCACGAACCGGATGAACCCGATGTGGTGATGGCCTGCGCCGGTGACATCCCGACCAAGGAAACCCTGGCGGCCGTCCAGATCCTGCGCAGGGAGATCCCCAACCTGCGGATCCGGGTGCTGAATGTGGTGAAGCTGTTCGCCCTCACCCAACCCACGGAGCATCCCCATGGGCTCAGCGATCGGGATTTCGACACACTGTTCACCACTAACCGTCCCGTGCTGTTCAACTTCCATGGGTATCCCTGGTTGATCCACCGTTTGACCTACAGGCGGCGCAACCATGGCAACTTCCACGTCCGTGGTTACAAGGAACGAGGCAACATCAACACCCCGTTGGAGCTGGCGATGAACAACCAGATCGACCGCTTCAATCTCGTGATTGATGTGATCGACCGCGTTCCCGGCTTAGGGTCACGCGCTGCCCATGTCAAAGAGCAGATGAAGGAGGCGATCCTGGCCAACCGCGCCTACGCCCATCAGCACGGCATGGACGCACCCGAGATCAACAATTGGCAGTGGAGCGAGGCCGCCTGATGTCCGAACAATCGATTCCCCGTCGTCTGCAACTGCCCACCCCGGGCTGCTACGCCGACCCCGATCGCAGCGGACACACGGCTGACGATGTGTTCGACGGCATGGCCGAACACCTCTTCTATACCCTCGGCAAACTCGCCCCCACCGCCAGCCGGCACGACCTGTACCTGGCCCTCAGCCACGCCGTCAGGGATCGCCTGATGACCCGTTATCTGGCGGGTATCGAGGCGATCAACGCCACCCCAACCCGCGTGGTGGCTTACCTCTCGGCCGAATTCCTGATCGGCCCCCAGCTGGGCAACAACCTGTTGATGCTGGGCATCCAAGAGGCTGCCACCGAGGCCCTGCGCCGCTTCGGCATCGACCACCTGGAAGAGATCCTCGAGGTGGAGGAGGAGCCAGGCCTCGGCAATGGTGGCCTGGGGCGCCTGGCGGCCTGCTTCATGGAGTCGCTGGCCAGCCTGGAGATCCCCGCCACCGGCTACGGGATCCGCTACGAGTTCGGGATCTTCGACCAGCTGATCCGCGACGGCTGGCAGGTGGAAATCACCGACAAATGGCTCAAGGGAGGCTGGCCCTGGGAGATCCCCCATCCCGATCAGGCCTGTTTCGTCGGCTTCGGCGGCCGCACCGAGAGCTACCGCGATGAACGGGGCAACTACCGCGTGCGCTGGATTCCTGAGGAGCACGCCATTGGTGTGCCCCACGACGTCCCGGTGCTGGGGTACCGGGTCAACACCTGTGATCGCCTCCGGCTCTGGCGGGCCGATGCCAGTGAGAGTTTCGATTTCTACGCCTTCAACATCGGCGACTACTACGGGGCCGTGGAGGAGAAGGTGGGCAGCGAGACCCTCTCCAAGGTGCTGTATCCCAACGACGGCACCGACGAGGGTCGCCGCCTGCGCCTGAAGCAGCAGCACTTCTTTGTGAGCTGCTCCCTGCAGGACATGCTGCGCAGCCTCGACCAGCGCGGCATCCCCGTGCACGAGTTCCCCGACCACTGGGCGGTGCAGCTCAACGACACCCACCCGGCGATTGCGGTGGCCGAGCTGATGCGCCTGCTGATCGATGACAAGCACCTGGAGTGGGATCAGGCCTGGGACATCACCTGCCGGTCTGTGGCCTACACCAACCACACCCTGCTTCCGGAAGCCCTGGAGAAGTGGGGGCTTCCCCTGTTCGGCTCGCTGCTGCCGCGCCACCTCGAGCTGATCTACGAAATCAATCGCCGCTTCCTGCAGACGGTTCGGCTGCGTTACCCCGGCAACGAAACGCTGCTGCGGAAGCTCTCCATCATTGACGAGGAGGGCACCAAGGCCGTCCGCATGGCCAATCTGGCCACCGTGGCCTCACACCACGTCAACGGTGTGGCCGCGCTTCACAGCGAACTGGTGCGCACCAAGCTGTTCCCGGAATTCGCCGCGCTCTGGCCGGAGAAGTTCACCAATGTCACCAACGGGGTGACCCCCCGGCGCTGGATGGCGCTGTCGAACCCCGCACTGCGGCAACTGCTGGCCGAAAGCATCGGTGAGGGCTGGGTAGCGGATCTTGATCAGCTGCGGCAGCTGGAGAAGTTCCAGGACGACAGCAGCTTCCTCGAGCGCTGGGAGCAGACCAAGCTGGCCAGCAAGCGGCAGCTGGCGAACTACATCCACCGGCAGAGCGGACTGCTGGTGGATCCCTCCTCGATGTTCGACGTCCAGGTCAAGCGGATTCACGAATACAAGCGCCAGCACCTGAACGCCCTGCAGGTGATCGCGCACTACCTGCGCATCAAAAACGGGCAGGCCGATCACATGGCGCCCCGCACGGTGATCTTTGGCGGCAAGGCGGCCCCGGGCTACTACATGGCCAAGCTGATCATCCGCTTCCTCAACGGCATCGCCGAAACGGTGAATGCCGATCCGGACATGGATGGGCGCCTCCGGGTGGTGTTCCTGCCGGACTACAACGTGAAGCTTGGGGAACGGGTCTACCCCGCCTCGGATCTCTCCGAGCAGATCTCCACCGCCGGCCTGGAGGCCTCGGGCACCGGCAACATGAAGTTCGCCATGAACGGGGCCCTGACCATCGGCACCCTCGATGGCGCCAACGTGGAGATCCGCGAACAGGTGGGCAGCGAAAACTTCTTCCTGTTCGGCATGACCGAAACGGAAGTGGCCAAGCTGCACAGCGATGGCTACAGGCCCTGGGAGCTGATCGCCCAGATCCCCGAGCTCCAGCAGGTGCTCAAGCTGGTGGAACAGGGGCACTTCAGTGGCGGCGATGGCGATCTCTTCCGGCCTCTGCTGGAAAACCTGACCGGGCGCGATCCCTTCTTCGTCCTGGCTGATTTCAGCGACTACCTGCGGGTGCAGCAGCAGGTGAGCGCCGTCTGGGGGGACCGCAAGACCTGGAACCAGATGTCACTGCTGAACAGCGCCCGCACCGGCTTCTTCTCCTCGGACCGCTCGATCCGCGACTACGCCAGCCGCATCTGGAAGGCGGACCCCTTCCCCGTGACCATCAGCTGCAACCTCGACAGCTGATGCCCCATGGCGATCCTGGTGCTCAACCTGGGCAGCTCCAGCCTCAAGGCTGCCCTGTTTGAGCCCAGCAGCCTGAAGCAACTCTGGGCCGCCAGTACCAGTTGTGATGCCGCTGCGGGGCCCGCAACACTGCTGAACTCATGGTTGGCACCGCAGCTTGAAGCCTGGTGGCCCCAGATCCAGCAGGTGGCGCACCGCGTGGTCCATGGGGGTGAACGCTTCACCAAGCCGACACGCCTGACGGCAGAGGCCCTGAGCGAGCTGGAAGGCCTCTGCGAGCTGGCCCCACTGCACAACCCGCCAGCCCTGGCCGCCATCCAGTGGGTGCAGAGCCAGCAACCGCAGCTGCCTCAGTGGGCCTGCTTCGACACCGCCTTCCACGCCAGCCTGCCCGCCGCATCCCACAGCTACGCCCTGCCGGCGAGCTGGCGCCAGCAGGGGCTCAGGCGCTTCGGCTTCCACGGCATCAACCACCAACATCTGGCCGAGCAGGCCGCTCTGATCTGGCACAAGCAGGGACACACCGCTCCTCCCAAGCTGATCAGCTGCCACCTCGGTGCGGGCTGCTCCCTGGCGGCGATCTCTGGGGGCCGCAGCATCGACACCACCATGGGATTCACCCCGCTGGAAGGGCTGGTGATGGCGAGCCGCAGCGGCTCCGTTGATCCCGGACTGCTACTGCACCAACTGCGCCAAGGCCTCAGCGCGGGAGAACTGGAGCAGGTGCTGAACCATGCCAGCGGCCTGCTGGGGCTCTCAGGCTTGAGCAGTGATTGGCGGGAGCTCAAACACGCGGCCGCCCGAGGGCACGCCGGGGCCCAGCTGGCCCTCACCGTGTTCATCCACCGCCTCAAGGCAGGGATCGCCGCCATGGCCGCGAGCCTGGGAGGGGTGGATCTGATCGCTCTCAGCGGAGGCATCGGGGCCCACGATCAGGAGCTGCTCCAGCAACTGCAAAGGGAGCTGGCCTGGATCGGACCCGTGCAATGGGTTCAGCTACCGGCCGATGAGGAGCGGATGATCGCCCGCTTGATCCAGCGAGAGGGATTCAGCGATCCGGAAGATCCGGGGTCTGATGCAAGAGGCGGTTCAGGCGCAGGCGATCAGCGTTGAGGGGATCGGGAGCCA
>JAURGL010000123.1 GCA_030833825.1 Vulcanococcus sp. SFB_649D_100_25
CACCTCCCAGTCGTCATTGACGCCACCGATCAACAGTTCCTCGATCTGGACCACATCGGAATCGAGTTGGCACAGGGTATTGATCAGCACATCGAGGGCAAATCCATCGCTGGTGCCCAGGTCCATCCAGCAGCGGGCCCAGGCACCTTGATATTCCATCTCCCCCATGTTGTGCATCAGAGCCGGCATGGCGCGTTCCGCCGACTCGTTGTCGTACCCCATCCAGCTCACCTCGGCGCCCTCCTCATGCACCTGGAGGTTTTCGGCGTTGAAACCACCGAGCTTGCCGAGGAAGAACCAGCTGTCGAAGGCCGTCTCCACGTAGCCCCGCTCCCCTTGACCGGGGGGATTGCTGAAGCGCATCCAGATCCAGCAATTGAACGGATCGAATTCGCGAAAGCGGATCTCCATTGCAGCCGGGTGCCAACAGGTGTTGCTCCCATCAAACATGCTGGGGGCACCCGAAGGCCATCGGCCAGCGATGCTCGAGCTCAGGTCACTGCGCTATCACGCCGCCACCGCAGAGGAGGCCGTGCTGCGGGGGGTGAACCTGACGTTGGAAGCGGGTCGTCTGGCCCTGGTGGCCGGTCGCAGTGGCTCCGGAAAATCCACCCTGTTGGAGCTGATCTGCGGGCTTGCTGAACCCAGCCAGGGGGAGATCCTGTGGCACGGCAAAGCCCTCAACGCCCGCCAGCGCCGCTGGCTCTGCGGCCTGGTGTTTCAGTTCCCAGAGCGCCATTTCCTTGGCCTCACCGTTGGGCAGGAACTGCGCCTGGGGCAGCGGCGCCTGCCCACTGAGAAAGCCGAGAGGGTTCTCGCCCAGGTGGGGCTGCAGGGCCTGTCGATGCAGCAGTCACCGGAGAAGCTCAGCGGCGGCCAGCAGCGGCGGCTTGCAATGGCCGTGCAGTTGCTGCGGGATCCCCGGGTGCTCCTGCTGGATGAACCGACCGCCGGCCTCGATTGGTCCGTGCGCGGGGACATCATCGAGCTGATCGGAGAACTGAGCCAGGAGCGGGTCGTGCTGATCGTCAGCCACGAACCGGAACTGTTCGAGGGGCTGAGTGATCCGGAACAACGTTGGAGGCTGATCAACGGAAAGCTGGAAACCCTGCAGCTGACCCGCTGACGAGGGCCCCACTTCATACAGTGCCTGCAGTGAAAGAGCAGTGATGTCGGATCGGTTGGTGCGGGCCACGGCAGCCGGAGGAGGGATCCGCCTGGTGGCCGTCAGCACCACCACGGCCGTTCGTTACGCCCGCCGCCGCCACAAGCTCTCCTTCCTCACCTCAGCCCTGCTGGGTCGAGCGATGACGGCTGGCCTGCTGCTGGCCAGTTCGATGAAGGTGACCCATGGCCGGGTGAACCTGCGCATTGCCTCCGATGGCCCCCTGCGCGGTCTGATGGTGGATGCCGGTCGCGATGGGACCGTGCGGGGATACGTCGGCGCCCCAGATCTGGAGCTGGATCTGGTGAGCGAGGCCGATGGCCAGCATCACTTCGACTTCAAGCAGGCCACCGGGACCGGTTACCTCCACGTGGTGCGGGATTTAGGCGAAGGCGAGCCCTTCAGCTCCACGGTCGAGCTGGTGAGCGGAGGGATTGGCGATGACGTCGCCTCCTACCTCCTGCACTCCGAGCAAACCCCCTCAGCGGTGTTCGTCGGCGAACGCATCGACAGCCAGGGGGTGCGTCATGCCGGCGGGGTGTTGGTGCAAGTGCTCCCCAAAGCCGCGCGGGAGCCAGCCCTGGTGGCCCTGTTGGAGGAGAGATGCCGTGAAATCAGCGATTTCAGCGGTCGCCTGGAAGCCTGTGAAGGGAACCTGCAGGCCCTGCTGGAAGACATCCTTCCCGATCTGGACCCCCAGCTGCTGGAGGATGCCGAAGCCACCCAGGAGATCAGCTTCCACTGCCCCTGCAGCCGCAAACGCAGTGTCAACGCCCTCAAGCTGCTGGGCCGCGATGAACTCACGCAGATGCTCCAGGAGGACGGCAAAGCCGAGCTCACCTGCCACTTCTGCAACGAGATCTACGACATCAAAGGGGCTGAGCTGCAGGAGCTGATCCATGAGCTCGCCGCCGATGCTGCGGCCTAGCCAGGCAGCAGAAGTTTTTGGTCATACAACAGAACTTGCACAGTCCTGGTGCAGGGACCTATGAGGGAGGTGATCAAGTCCCAAAAAGGTTTGATCACTCCTCACACCCCCCGAAGGCGCTGCGGCGCCTTTTTTTGTAGCCAGACACAAGAAAGCCCCGCCAAAGGCAGGGCTTCCCGGACTCGATGGGGGCGTGTGTCCTCGTTTCCACTCCCCGGAGGAGTCCCACTCCTCACTTCGTAAGTGAAACCGAGCAAGGTCCCAAGCGACAGTCCTGATGTGGCACTTGCACAAGCGCCCGTTCAGCCGTCAGCCCTCCTGAAAGAAGGGATCGGGGAGTGATGGATCCAGCAGCTTGGCCACAGCCCCCTGCCCCACCACCGGCAAACCCTCGGCCTGCAGCAACCCCAGCTGAACCAGCACCGTGGCCTGGTCCCAGTAGATGTGCTCGTAACTGACCCGATCGGCCTCAATCCCGACGATCACCACAAAGGCCACCTCCACGCGGCGGCCGGTGGGCTCGACCCCCGGGAGCATCCAATCCACCCGATGGGTATGGGTGAAGCGAATGATCAGTTCATCGACGAGACGCTCGGCGCTATGGGTGCGCGAGAGCGGGGTGAAGGTCACATCGGGAGGGAAGAACTGCCCCACCAAGCGATTCGCATAGAAACGCCTCACCCCCGCAGGGCCCTGGCCGCCCACCATCGTGGGGACATTCACCAGATGGGGATCAGGGCTCATCGTGGCCAAGGTCCCGTCGAGATCCCCCGCCAGCTCAGCCTGCATGTGGCGATCGAAGACCGCGTCAATCCGGGCCGCAAGGTCGTCCACAGCCATCAGCCGATCAGCAGAGCACCCAGCAACAACAGGACCAGGGCGGGAAGGCTCTGCACCTGCTGACCAGCAAGGGGAAGGCCGAGGGGCATGCTCGGATCCAGCAGGCGCAACAGCAGAGAACCCGCCACCAGACCGACGCTCAAGAGCAGAATCCCCCAGCCAACGGCACTGAGGAAGCGGCGGTTGCGGCGCTGAAGATTGACCACCGTGAGGACCGTGGCAAGGGCAAGCACCAGCTCCGCCGAGCTGGGGGGTGCCAGCAGCAGGAGCAACAGAAGAACGGAAAAACCAGCCAGGGGCAACCAGCGTTCGGACCCCTCTGCCAGCGCCAGGGTGGGCCAGCTGAAGGAGGCAGACGGCAGGCTCGGGGTCTTGAGGCCGGCGATCTTCGGCAGGGAAGGGAGGTTGGGCCGCTGCAGGGGACTCGCCAGGGCGGGTGCCTTGGCTTCGCGCTGGGATGCATTGAGGGCAGCGCTGCTCACCTTGCCCTGCTGGCGCTCCTTGAGGCGATCCATCAGGACGGCGTCATAGGCCGCTTCGATCTGAGCCCGGGCCTGGGGATCGTCCCCCACCTCGGACAAGCGCTCCTGCTTGGCGGACTGCACGGCATCAAATCCGGCATCCACACTGATCCCGAGCCGTTCGTAGGCGCTGGGCTGGGAGCCGGTGGAGGAGGGATCAGAGCCCTGGTTCATGCCGCGGATGCCCGGGATTCAGATCCCCAGAGCGTAGGCAGAACCCCGGCTGGGGCGACGACCTGCAAACGATCAGAACAGGGGATCGCTGGACTGGAAACCCTGCTGCTGCAAAAGCACGTGATGCTGGCGCTCCGCCTCGTCCAATTGCAGGCGGCAGCGTCGCTTGATCAGGGGCATCTGCGGGGGCAGGTGACTGCCCTCGAGCATCTCCACCTCCGTGAGACCGCGAACGAAGTTCACGTAATCCCTTCCCCCATCAGTCCTGGGGCGAACCAACCAGAGAGAACCAGGCATCAAGCACTACGCCTGTGATGTTTTGTTGCGCACGATTCTGGCGCGTCCGCCCCGCGAACGGCGGCTACAGGGCGATCGGCTCCACCCCACTCACCACTGGAGCGACGGCGCTGAGCTCCAGATCCGGGTGGTCCTCCGCCAGCTGGTTGAGGTTCCAGTCGTTCTTGAACAGGAGGACCGGCCGGTCCCAGGCATCACGGACGGTCTTGCAGTTGAAGATCCGGCCCACCTTCTCGAGGGCCGGCCAGCCCCCGACGACCCAGCGGGCCACAGAAAAGCCCAGGGGTTCAAGGCGCGTCTGCACCCCGTACTCATTCTCGAGGCGGTACTGGACCACCTCCAGCTGCAGCTGACCGACCGCCGCCAGGATCGGGTCGCGCTTGCTCTGGTCGGTGTCGTAGAGGATCTGGACGGCCCCCTCCTCGCGCAGCTCATTGACCCCCTTGCGGAAGCTTTTGAACGCCGAGGGGTTGGGATTGCGCAGCCAAGAGAAGATCTCCGGGCTGAAGCAGGGAATCCCCTCGTATTCCACCTTCGGCCCCAGGTAGAGGGTGTCGCCGATGGCGAACATGCCGGGGTTGTTGAGGCCGATCACATCCCCGGGGTAGGCGTCCTCGACCACCTCTCGGTCCTGCCCGAAGAGCTTTTGAGGCCGCGACAGGCGAATGGTCTTGCCGGTGCGGGCGTGCTGCACCGTCATGTCCTTCTCAAACTTCCCGCTGCAGACCCGGACAAAGGCCACCCGGTCCCGGTGGCGGGGATCCATGTTGGCCTGCAGCTTGAACACAA
>JAURGL010000124.1 GCA_030833825.1 Vulcanococcus sp. SFB_649D_100_25
GATTGCTTCATAAGGTATCGGTGTGTCCCGCCAACCGCCAGTGCAGCTCAGGGCAGGTCACCGCCTGCTCACCGTTCTGGGTCAGATGCTTGCGTCTGCTGGGCCCCGGGAAGGGTGTGCCCTCTTGCTGGGACAGCGGCTCGGGGATGTCTGGCGTCTCGACTGGGTTTGGCCCTGCTGCAATGTCTGGCCGGTGCCGGATGAACGCTGCCGGCACTTCGCGATTGACCCCCGGGAGCAGTTGCTGGCTCAGAAGTGGGGGCGGCAGCGGGGTCTGGAGCTGCTGGGTTCGGCCCACAGTCACCCCACCAGCGAGGCCGTGCCCTCTGCCCATGACCGCCGTCTCAGTGCGTTGCCGGCGTTGATGGTGATCCTCGGTGGGGGCAGCCAGGACCAGGTGCCGGCCCAGGCGCGGCCGCTGCTCGGCTGGTGGATCCCGGAGCCGCCCGCTCGGCCGCAGCGCCTGCCATGGACAATGGAGAGCTGATCCCAGCGGCCATGCTTCCTCCCGATACCAGCGGCGTTCAGCTCAGCCCCGATGAGGTGGCCCGTTTTGCCAGGCACCTGATCCTGCCCGAGGTGGGCATGGAGGGGCAGAAGCGGCTCAAGGCCGCCTCCGTGCTGTGCGTGGGCACGGGCGGTCTGGGTTCGCCCCTGCTGCTGTATTTGGCCGCCGCCGGCGTGGGCCGCATCGGCATCGTCGATTTCGATGTGGTGGACCACTCCAACCTGCAGCGCCAGGTGATCCACGGCACCAGCTGGGTGGGCAAGCCCAAGATCGAATCGGCCAAGGCGCGCATCCTGGAGATCAACCCCCACTGCCAGGTGGATCTCTACGAAACGGCCCTCACCAGTGAGAACGCCCTGGAGATCGCCGGCTACGACCTGATCGTCGACGGCACCGACAACTTCGCCACCCGCTACCTCGTCAACGACGCCTGCGTGCTGCTGGGCAAGCCCAACGTGTACGGCTCGATCTTCCGTTTCGAAGGCCAGGCCACGGTCTTCAACCTCGACGCTGAAAGCCCCAACTACCGCGACCTGTTCCCCGAGCCGCCCCCGCCGGGCATGGTCCCTTCCTGCGCCGAAGGCGGCGTGGTGGGTGTGCTGCCCGGAATCATTGGCGTGATCCAGGCCACCGAAGCGGTGAAGATCATCACCGGCATCGGCACCACCCTGAGCGGCCGCCTGCTGCTGTTTGACGCCCTGGGCATGAAGTTCCGGGAGCTCAAACTGCGGCCCAACCCCGAGCGCCCGGTGATCGACAAGCTGATCGACTACCAGGAGTTCTGCGGCGTCGGCGGGACCGCCCCCGGCCAGGAGGAGGCCGGATCGGTGGAGAGCATCAGCGTCACCGAACTGAAGGCCCTGCTCGATGGCGACACCTCCGGGATGGTCCTGATCGACGTGCGCAACCCGCCTGAAGCCGAGATTGGGGTGATCCCTGGCGCCGAACTCATCCCCCTGGATCAGATCGAGAACGGCACCGCGATCGAGCGGATCAAGGAGCTGGCGGCCGGGAAGACCCTCTATGCCCACTGCAAGCTGGGCGGCCGCAGCGCCAAAGCCTTGATCGCCCTGAAGCGCCATGGCATCGAAGGCATCAACGTGGCCGGTGGCATCGACGCCTGGAGCCAAGACGTCGATCCGAGTGTGCCCCGCTACTGAGGGCTTAGGCCCTCAGTAATCCACCCCGCGTTTGAGATCCACGCCGCGCTCGGCGTAGTGCTTGTGGCACACCATCTCCGAGTGGACCGACGCCAGATCGAAGTAGGCCGGGGGGTGCTTGCAGCGCCCCGTGAGGATCACCTCCGTTTCCGAGGGCTTGCGCAGCAGGGTCTGCACGATCGGCTCCACCGGGATCAGCTCAAGATCCACGGTGGGGTTGATTTCATCGAGGATCACCGTCTTGTAGAGCCCGCTGGAAATGGCCGCTCGGGCGATCTCCCAGGCCCGCTCGGCCTCCACGTAGTCAATCGGCTGCTGTTGGCCCCGCCAGACGATGGCATCACGGCCTGAACGCAGGTGATCGACGAGATGGGGATAGCTCTCCCGCAGGGCCGCAATCGCGGCGTCCTCGGTGTAGCCGCTCCCCCCCTTGAGCCACTGCAGGATCAACACCCGGTGACTCTTGTCCTGGGAGATGCCGCGCCCAATGGCCTGCAGGGCCTTGCCCAGGGCACTGGTGGATTTGCCCTTGCCCTCACCGGTGTAGACCTCGACCCCTTCCAGGCCAGCCACCTGCCCTGACTCGGGGTCATCGGCGCGATCAGCGCGGCGATGGGCCCGCATCTCCGAATGCAAGTCGGCGATCTGGACAAGGGAGCGAGGGGCGCCGCGGCCGGTCACGATCACCTCCATCCCCGGGGGCTTGGCCGCCAGGGTGCGCACCACCTCATCGGTGTCGAGGAGCCCCAGATCAAGCACCGGGTTGAGCTCGTCGAGGACAACCACCGAGTAGAGCTCGCTGGCAATCGCCCCCTTGGCGATGGTCCAACCCCTCTGCGCTTCCTGGATGTCGACCCGGGTGACCTGATCGGGTCCGAAGAATTCGCCGCGGCCTGTGCGCACCTGATCGATCAGGTGGGGGAAGCCCTGTTGCAGGGCCTCGATGGCGGCGTCCTCGTCATAGGAGCGGCCAGGCCCCTTCAAAAACCGCAGCAACAGCACCCGGGTCTGCTTCTGCTCGCAGATCCCCAAGCCGATGGTCCGCAGCACCACCCCGAGGGCCGCCTGGCTTTTGCCCTTGCCCTCCCCGTCGTACACATGCACCTGCCCGCGGCTGCGCTCATTGCCGTCGGCAGCCGTCCGGATACCGATGCCTCGACCAGTGCTGCGGGAGGACCCGGCAGAGGTTGCCTGCGGAGCCATCAACGAGCCACGTACCGTTGGATCCTAACGAGGGCCTCTTGAAGCCAGAGCATCCCACCGTTGAGCATCTGGAGCCCTCCCTTGCCGAGGCCCTGGAACGGCTGCGGCTGGAGATCCGCTCCCTGCCGGCCGTGGTGGTCGCTTACTCCGGCGGCGTTGACAGTGCCCTGGTGGCGGCGATCGCGGCCGAGCAGCTTGGGGACCAGGCCCTGGCCGTCACCGGGATCTCCCCAGCGCTGGCCCCCCATCTGCGCGAGGAAGCGCAGCTGCAGGCCCAATGGATCGGCATCGAGCAGCGTGAGCTGCCCACCGCCGAATTGCAGGATCCCGCCTACAGCAACAACCCGGCGGATCGCTGTTACGCCTGCAAGCGGGAGCTCCATGGCGTGATCGCCCAGCTGCGGCAGGACCTCAGCGGGCCCTGGCAACAGGCCTCCGTCGTCGATGGGGTCAACCAGGACGACCTCGGTGATTACCGCCCTGGCATTGCCGCCGCCCGTGAGCGTGGAGTGCGCTCCCCCCTGGCGGAGCTGGGCATCACCAAGGTGGGTGTGCGGGCCATCTCCAGGGCCCTGGGCTTTCCCTGGTGGGACAAACCTGCCCAGCCTTGCCTTGCCTCCCGCTTCCCCTACGGCGAATCCATCAGCGCTGAGCGCCTCAGGCGGGTCGCCGCAGCGGAGTCCTGGCTGCGGCGGCAGGGCCTGCGCGAGCTGCGGGTCCGCAGCCAGGGCGAATCGGCCCGGATTGAACTCCCCACCCAGCAGCTGGGCCAGCTGCTCGAGGAACCGCTCCGTCAGGCCCTGGTGGAAGCCTTCCGGGAATTTGGCTTCAGCGCCGTCAGCCTGGACCTGGAAGGGCTGGTGAGCGGCAAGCTCAACCGTGAACTGCCGAGCGCTGCAGGGCCTCAATCAGATCGGCCTTGCGCAGACGGCTGATCCCGGTCATCCCCTGATCACGGGCCATCGCCTGGAGTTCAGCCACCGTGAGGCCATCCAGCGGGGGCCGGCCCTGAGCCGGGGGATGGGAGACCACCCGGTTGGAGGCCTGAAGGGGTTCGCCACTGGGGCGAGGCATCAAGGCCAGCACGGCGAACACCCCTGCCGCCAGCAGCCCTGCCTCCAGGGCGAAGGTGACATCAACCATGAACGGAGGAAAGAATTGGCGGCATTACAGCCAACGCAGCCGCAACGCGCCAACAAAAACCCCGGCAGCCCGCAGGCCACCGGGGGGAGGGGGGAGTTCGCACGAAGCTGAAGCTTCAGGCGGCGACCAGCTCGGGTTCCCGCTCAGCACCAACCACGGCCACAGGGGTTTCGCGGCGGAAGCTCTTGAGCTTGTAGTGGCCAGCGTTGAGCTCCTCGCTTAACACGATGCAGGCCCGCTCAGGCATGGTGTGGTCACCACAGGTGAACACATCCACAGCGGCGTAACCCGATTCGGGCCACGTGTGAATCGAGATATGGGATTCGGCCAACAGGGCCAGCCCTGTCACACCCTGGGGTTGGAAGTGGTGGGTGATCAGGTTGAGGAGAGTGGCGCCAGCACGCTTTGCAGCGGTAGTGATGGCGTTTCTCAGGAAAGCTTCGTCGTCGAGCTTGGCGGAATCGCAGTTGTAGAGCTCGAGGATGCAGTGTTTACCCACCATCTCGGTGGCACTGGGTGCTTCAGGGCTAGCGGAGAAGATCTCAGCTCCGGTCCATCCCGGGTTGGGGTGGAGGCAGGCCGCTTGACTCATCAGGGTGAGGCAAAGAGCTCAACACATTACTGGCCGAGGCG
>JAURGL010000125.1 GCA_030833825.1 Vulcanococcus sp. SFB_649D_100_25
GCCGAAGCGATCCTCGAGCTGGAGAAGCTCTGGGTGGGCCGCGGACTGGAACTGATCACCGACATTCCCTCCGACCTCCCGGATGTGTTTGCCGATCAGAGGCGGATGCGCCAGGTGTTCCTCAACTTGCTCGAGAACGCCTTCAAATACACCCCGGATCGGGGCACGGTGAGCCTCTCGATCCTTCACCGCACCAACCAATGGCTGCAGGTGAGCATCTGCGATTCGGGACCGGGCATCCCCCGCGACGAGCAGGAACGGATCTTTCAGGAGCGGGTCAGGCTGCCGCAAACGTCCTCCTCCACATCTGGCTTCGGCGTGGGGCTTTCGGTCTGCCGGCGCATCACGGATGTCCACGGTGGCCGGATCTGGGTGGTGTCAGAACCCGGCGAGGGTGCCTGCTTCAACTTCACCGTTCCGGTCTGGGAAGGCCAAGGGGCCACTTAAGGGGCCGACCCGGCGGTTGATTGACGAAGGGACCCTCCGGCCCGTAACTTCACATGCATCGGAGGCGCGAGCGAAACGCCAAGCGCCGCAATGGAACAAGGCCTCTGCCTACGTTCCTGCGATCCGAGTCCTAGCCCCCATCGTCTAGAGGCCTAGGACACCTCCCTTTCACGGAGGCGACAGGGGTTCGAATCCCCTTGGGGGTATAGAGAAAAGCGGCTCAAGCCGCTTTTTTTGTGTCTGCGCAGATGGACCGGACCTAGGCCTGCCCCTGACGGCGCTGGGCTTCCAGTTGAACCGCCCTGAGATTGGCCGCGAGATCCTCCTGAAGCCGCTGCTCAATCAGAGCGATCGGCATACCCACACAGCCTTGAACGGTGAGTTCATAGAGAAGGGTGGTGGAGCCGCCCTCCACGCCGATCTGCCAGGCCCCTTCAAAGCGGCGGAAATCGCCCTTGGCCATCACAAAGGAGAGGCGCTGCTGCTCCAGGTGTTCGGTGAGCTCAAGCTGCACACGGGCCTTGAACTGCATGCCCATGAAGCGCTGGGCTCCTTCCTGCTCAAGCCCGACCACCGCATCACGCCGCCACAGCAGCCGGGAGACCTGAAGGTTGGGGATGAACTGACTGAGGTGGTCGTAATCCGTCAGCACCTCCCAGATGGCCTCTGGCGTCAGGTCGAGGCGCAGCTGAACCGCCAGACGCCTGCAACCACCCGGCAGACGCTCCATCACCTGCTGAATGGTGTCGAGCTGGCAGGCCTGGCTGAGCGGTGGTGCCGAAAGCTGCGTCACGGATTCCGCCGCTGAATCAGGTGCGGGTGCGACGACAACTTAACGCCAACGGGGATGTGACGGAAAAGCTTGATCTCCTCTGGATTACCTATGATCGCGCGCGTTCACAGGGCAGTTGAGATTCATGCGTGTTTCGACCACCACTTCCAGCCGTAGCGACTCACGCGTGTTCACCGTGGTGGTCCAGGGGTATGGAAGCGCCCTCCCCCGCAACGCAGAACGCACAATCAACGTCCCCTTCTCACGCCTCCAGGCGCTGATGCAATCCATCAGCCAGCTGGGTGGCAAGGTGCTGTCCGTCAGTGCCGCGGCAGACGCTCCGGCCCCCGCCGCTCCGGCTCCTGCCGCCTCCCAGCCTGCACCTGAGGCCAAAAAAGCTCCCGCCAAAAAATCAGCTGCCCCCGTGTCACACGCTGCCGTTCCGGTCAACCTCTACAAGCCCAAGTCGCCCTTCATCGGCACCGTCACCGAGAACTACAGCCTTCTCGGTGACGGCGCGATCGGCCGGGTGAATCACATCACCTTCGATCTCAAAGGTGGCGATCCCCAACTTCACTACGTGGAGGGTCAATCGATCGGGATCATCCCCGATGGTGAGGATGCCAACGGCAAACCCCACAAGCTGCGCCTCTATTCGATTGCCAGCACCCGCCACGGGGACAACCTCGCGGGCGACACCGTTTCCCTCTGCGTGCGTCAGCTGCAGTACGAAAAAGATGGGGAGACCATCAACGGCGTCTGCTCCACCTTCCTCTGTGACATCGAACCCGGCGCCAAGGTGAAGATCACCGGCCCCGTGGGCAAGGAAATGCTCCTGCCTGAAGACGAGGACGCCAACATCATCATGCTGGCCACCGGCACGGGTATCGCTCCCATGCGCACCTACCTGCGCCGCATGTTTGAACCCACCGAACGGGAGAAGAACGGCTGGAACTTCAAAGGCAAAGCCTGGCTGTTCATGGGGGCTCCCACCACCGCGAACCTGCTCTACGACGACGATTTCAACCGCTACGAGCGCGAATTCCCCGAGAACTTCCGCTACACCAAGGCGATCAGCCGTGAGCAGCAGAACGCCAAGGGCGGCCGGATGTACATCCAGGATCGCGTCAGCGAGAACGCCGACGAGATCTTCTCGATGATCGAGAACCCCAAGACCCACGTCTACATGTGCGGTCTGCGCGGCATGGAGCCCGGGATCGATGAGGCGATGACCGCCGCCGCATCCGCCAAGGGGCTGGATTGGTCCGAGCTGCGCCCGCAGCTCAAGAAGGCCGAGCGCTGGCACGTGGAGACCTACTGAACCTCAGCGCTGAGGTCTCAGGTCCGCAAACCCTCAAAAGCCCGCCTCCGGCGGGCTTTTTTTGTGACTAGCGCATGCCATGGACCGCCAGGACCGTTAAACATTGAGCAGGTGAACATCGCCCATGCCGGCCACTCCTACCAACCCCCTGCGCGTGGGGCTGCGCCAGGAGCGCGTGATCTCACCGCAGTGCCTGGTGATCTTCGGAGCGAGCGGCGATCTCACCCACCGGAAGCTGATCCCAGCCCTGTTCGAGCTATTCCGTCAGAGACGGCTTCCGAGTGAATTCGCCGTTCTCGGCTGCGCACGCCGGCCCTGGAGCGACCAAGACTTCCGGCAACGGATGGAGGAAGCCCTCGCCGACGAGGTGAAGCAGCACCCCACCGCCTGGCAGCAATTCGCCAGCTGCCTCTTCTACGAGCCCGTCGATTTGCAGAGCGACGAGGACGTGGTGCGTCTTGGTACACGCCTGGAGGCGATCGATCGGCTCAAAGCCACCCGCGGTAACCGGACCTTCTACCTCTCGGTTTCACCCGCCTTCTACGGCAGCGGAGCCCGGGCCCTGGCCAATGCGGGCCTGCTCTCGGATCCAGGCCGCAGCCGCCTGGTGATTGAAAAGCCCTTTGGCACCGACTACAGCAGCGCCCAGCAGCTCAACCGTGTTGTGCAGAGCTGTGGGCAGGAGCAACAGATCTTCCGGATCGACCACTACCTCGGCAAGGAGACGGTCCAGAACATCCTGGTTCTGCGCTTTGCCAACGCGATCTTCGAGCCGATCTGGAACCGCAACTACATCGCCAACGTGCAGATCACGGCGGCGGAAACCGTGGGTGTGGAGGAGCGGGCTGGGTACTACGAAACCAGTGGCGCCCTGCGGGACATGGTGCAGAACCACCTGACTCAGATGCTCGCCCTCACGGCGATGGAGGCCCCTGGGCACTTTGATCCAGAGGCGATCCGCAACGAGAAGGCCAAGGTCCTGCAGGCAGCCAGGTTGGCCAACGAGGAGGAGCCCTGGAAGTGCTGCGTCCGCGGCCAGTATTCGCGCGGGGGCAGTCCCGCCCGGCCGATGTCTGGCTACCGGGAAGAGCCTGGGGTGAATCCCAACAGCACCACGGAGACCTACGTGGCGATGAAGCTGTTCATCGACAACTGGCGCTGGCAGGGGGTGCCGTTCTATCTGCGCACCGGCAAACGCTTGCCCAAGCGCCTCTCCGAGGTGGTGCTGACCTTCCGCAAAGCACCGGTGCAGCTGTTCGATGCCGCCGGGGGCAGCCCAACCGCGAACCAACTGGTCCTGCGGATCCAGCCCGATGAGGGGGCGGGCTTCGTGTTTGACGTGAAGGCTCCCGGCTCGGGCATGCGCAGCCGCCCGGTGGACATGCACTTCAGCTACGACGAAAGCTTCGGGGAACCCTCCGATGAGGGCTATGTGCGCCTGCTGGCCGATGCCATGTTGAGCGATCCCACCCTGTTCACCCGCAGCGATGAGGTGGAGGCCGCCTGGCGGCTCTACACACCTTTGCTGGAGCTGATTGAAGACGCCCCTTCGCAACTCCCGGTGCATGGCTATGAGGCCGGCACCTGGGGTCCCAGCGCCGCCGACAACCTGCTGGCGGATGACGGGCTGATGTGGAGGCGCCCTTAACCGCGCCGACCTCACGCTGTTTCACCCCAACCGCTCTGGTTCTTCGCCGTCCTCTCCGCCATGGCTCCCCAACTCACCCTGCAGGCACCTCTGGCACTGCCACCGGATGAGGTTCCCGCCTATCTGAACCGACTTTGGTCGGACACCCTGCAGGACTCCCACAGCGCCTCCACCTTCACCCTGCTGGTGTGGGAACCCTCCTGGCTGGAGCAGCAGCTGATCCGGACAGGCCGCGCCGATGGTCCCCTGAGCGGTCTGCTGAGTGAGCCCCTCCTGGAGGCAGCCCGGCAAGCGGTGGGTGAGCTCGGGCTCCCCAGCAGCACCGCCCCCACAGCACCGGAACTGGCCTGGGCGCTCGGTCACCAGGGCGGTAGCCATGGCACCGAAGACCTGCGGGGCCAATTCGTTGATCGCGCCATCAGCGCG
>JAURGL010000126.1 GCA_030833825.1 Vulcanococcus sp. SFB_649D_100_25
TGCCAGGGCCTGCCCCAGGGCAGCTGCAAGGGCCAGAGCGCTCCCCCGAGCTGGCCTCAGCCGGGATCCCGTGTGATCCGAGGCCTGTGGTAAACACCTCGTGGCGGTTTCCGCCCGGGGGTCTAGCAATCTGGTGAATGCAGCGGACTCATAATCCGCCTTAGGCGAGTTCGATCCTCGCGACCCCCATCTCAACGCGATGCGATTTCTGGCTCCGGCGGCGCTGCTGATCCTGCTGGCCTTCTTCGCAGCATCGGAATTTGCCCTGATCCGCTTGCGCCCGACGCGGGTGCAGTTGCTCGAGGCCGATGGTCATCGCGGGGCAACGGCAGTGGCCCGCTTGCAGAGGCGCCTCAGGCGCGCCCTGGTGGCCACGCAACTGGGCATGACGATGGCGTTACTTGCCCTTGGTTGGAGCGGTCGCGGCCTGGCGGAACGCTGGTCTGGCCGCAGCGGCGATCAACCCTGGTGGGATGCCGGGGTGTTCCTGGCTTTGGTGCTGTTGGCCACGGTCCTCGGTGGTTTGGTACCCAAGGCCTGGGTCCTGCACCGCCCGGAGGCCACGGCCCTGCGCCTGGCCCCTGTCCTGGAGGGACTGATCCGCAGCCTCGCTCCCCTCCTGGTGGTGGTCGAGCGTGTCGGCAACGTCCTGCTGCGGCTGTTGGGTTTGCCGCGGAACTGGGATGAACTGGTGCCGGCTCTCTCGGCGGGTGAATTGGAAACCCTGATCGAGTCCAACAGCGTTACCGGCTTGATGCCCGATGAGCGGGACATGCTTGAGGGTCTCTTCTCGCTGCGGGATACCCAGGTGCGCGAGGTGATGGTGCCCCGCTCCGGCATGGTCACCCTGCCGCTTGAGGTCCGCTTCGCAGAACTGATGGAGGCGGTGCACAGCACCCATCACGCCCGCTTCCCTGTGATCGGCAGCTCCCTCGATGACATCCGCGGCATGCTTGACCTGCGCCGGTTGGCTGAGCCGATCGCCAAGGGGTTGCTGCACAGCAGCTCACCTCTGGCCCCCTTCGTGACCCCGGTGACCAAGGTGCAGGAGACCACGCCCGTGGCGGAATTGCTCCCGGTGATCCGCAGCGGTCAGCCCCTGCTGGTGGTGGTCGATGAGCACGGCGGGACCGAAGGGCTGGTGACGATCTCCGATTTCACCAGCGAGATCGTTGGTGAAGAGGAGGATCCCGAAAACCCGGAAGACGACCTGCAGCAGCTCCAGGAGCACAGCTGGCTGGTGGCCGGTGATCTCGAGATCTATGAGATCAATCGGGAGCTGGCGTTGCAGCTGCCGGAATCCGATGAGCACCACACCCTGGCGGGCTTTCTGCTGGAGCGCCTGCAGCACATCCCTTCCCCTGGAGAGATCGTGCGCTGGAAGGGGCACCAGTTCGAGATCCTGGCGATGGATGGTCCGCGGATTGAGCGTGTCGAGATCAGTCGGCGATTGCCCGAACCGCTGGTGGAGGACGACCCTGATCCCCGATAATCACTGCGCCGGTTGTCCAACGCCATGAAGCCTGTCCGCGTTGGGGTGATTGGGATCGGCAACATGGGTTGGCACCACGCCCGGGTGCTGAGCCTGCTTAAAGATGCGGAGCTGGTGGGGGTTGCCGATCCGGACCCCCTTCGCGGCAACCTGGCGGTCGAGCAGTTCGGTTGCCGTTGGTTTCAGGACTACGAAGAGCTGCTCAAGGAGGTGGAGGCGGTTTGCATCGCCGTGCCGACCCTGCTGCACCATCGCGTCGGCATGGCCTGCTTCAACGCCGGCGTGCACGTCTTGATCGAAAAGCCGATCGCCGCCACCCAGGACGAGGCCTCTGATCTGATCCGCGCCGCCAAGGACGCCGGACGCCTGCTGCAGGTGGGTCACATCGAGCGTTTCAACCCGGCCTTCCGCGAGCTGGTGAAGGTGGTGGTCGGAGAGGAGGTGGTGGTGCTGGAGGCCCGCCGCCACAGCCCCAATCCCGACCGGGCCAATGATGTGTCGGTGGTGCTGGATCTGATGATCCACGACATCGACCTGGTGCTGGAGCTGGCGCGTTCACCGGTGGTGCGTCTGGCGGCTGCCGGGGGGCGCAGCGCGGATGGTCCGATCGACTACGTGAACGCCACCCTGGGCTTCGCCAATGGTGTGGTGGCCAGCCTCACCGCCAGCAAGATGGCCCACCGCAAGATCCGCAGCCTTTCAGCCCACTGCCGGAGCGCGCTAGTGGAAACCGATTTCCTCAACCGCAGCCTGCAGATCCACCGCCGCACCCACCAGTCCTTCAGCGCGGACCACGGCGAGCTGCTTTACCGCAACGACGGCTTCATTGAAGAGGTGAGCACCTCTCCCGTCGATCCCCTGGTGGCTGAACTGGAGCATTTCCTCCAGTGCGTCCGCGGTGAGGAGCAGCCGGCGGTGGATGGCCCTCAGGCCTCCCGGGCGCTCTTGCTTGCGGATCTGATCGAGCAGTGCGTGGAGCAATCCAACATCTGCATGACCCTGCCGGAGCCGATTTAGGCCGGCTTCATCTCCGCCAGTTCCTTCAGGGCCAGCAGCTGCCAGCGACGGCAATCGGCCGGGGAGGAGCGGTAGAACTGATCCCAGGCCTCCGCCTTGTGGCTGGGGTACTCCTCAGGGGCTTGCTCGGGGTGGCGTTGCTGCCAGCCCACCCGCACGGCGTGGCCGATCACCACATCGAGGACCAGGTCGTCTTCGAGGCGAACCTCGGGGTTCGCATCGACGAAGGCGATCAGGGTGACCAGGGTCTCGATGCAGAGCCGGCGGTATTCCGGAGCTTCGATCTTGCTGAGCAGGTGCTCGACGTGGATGGCGAAGTTGCGCTCCCCCGGGGTCTTTTCATTGAGTAGGGGGGCGCTTTCAAGGCGGTTGCGGCGCTCGAGCTTGTCGCCGATCACCAGGCCGCGGCAGTGGTGCAGCAGGCTCCAGATGCCGGGGTGGAAGTTCCGGGGGACGTTCTGAAGGGCACCCATCCGTTCACGGTGCTTGAGCCAGTCTCCGCTCTTGTTCAGCTCCTCGAGGGGTTCGGGAGCTTCCCAGCTGACCCTTCCGCTGAGATGCAGCTGCTCCTTGCGTTGCAGAGCGGCCTTGGCGTGCTCCACATCGCTCAGCACCTGTTGTAGGCGCCTGCCGATGCTGTGGGGTGGCTGATCGCAGAGAGCTTCGAAGGCTTCGCTCGGTGTGAGGTTGCGCTCGCCAGCCAGCTCACTGGTGAGCAGCAGCAGCAGCTGCCCCAGCTGCAAGGTGAGGCTTCCGCTGAGCAGGTTGGGGTCGCGGCGGGCCAGTCCATCGAGGGCCAGCAGCAATTCCTGTTGCAGGACCCACTCGCGCCCGTCTTCTCCGCTGTAGCGCTGGATCATCGCCGCGATCGCCAGGCTGCCGGTGGGTTGGGTGATTAGTGAGTCATTGGTGTAGTTCCGGCCCACCACCACCTGTTTTTGGCGCACCAACAGATCCGTGAGGGCATCTTCCAGTTGGGGATGCACCAGGCCTAAGGAGCCGGCACAGCGCCGCACCACATTCCAGTTCCCCTGCTTGAGGGCCCGTCGATAGGCCTCCTCCAACAGGGCCTTGGGTGTGGCACTCCCTTTGGGTCCGGTGAGCACCGCCGATAGCCCGAGACGGCGCACCACCTGCTCCAACAGTTCCGCCTGCTCCTCGAGTGAACCGCTGTGCCAGAGGCGCTCCAACAGGGCCTCGAGGGGCGATTCCTCAAGCTCCTGTTCCTCTTCGGCTGTAAGCGGTTTGGCGCTGGTGGCGCTGGGGAGCAGGACTGCCGGGGTGGCAGGCCTGGTTGGTTTGCCTGGCCCGTTGGGCAGCTCAGCCCAGCAGGCCTGCTGTTTCAGGGCATCCAGGCTGTCCAGCTGCACGGCGACACCGTCGAGCAGGCCCGAGCGCAGGGTTTCCCCGAGGCGCAGGAATGCCTCTGGGCTGCGTTGGAAGGGCCCCTCCTCCACAGGGATCAGCAGCAAGGGGGATCCAGTGCCTTGCCAGTGCCGCTGCAGTTGGCTGATCTCGTTGACCACCGCATCGACCAGTTGCTCCGGGTCATCGGAGAGGTAGAAGGTGCTTTCTTCCAGCACCGCCGGCAGGAAGGCAAGGGTTTCGCCCCCCTGGCGATACAGGCGGGCTGTGGCCATGGTCTCCATCCGCAGTGGCGGATGGCCGCTGAGCCCCAGACGCTCATTGGCCCCAACCTGCGCCATGCGCTCACCCAGCTCTTTGGAACTGGCGATGGTGGCGGCGCCTGGGCGGGTCACCGCCAAGCCAGCTGCTTCAAGCGCCGCAGCGATCGATTCGCGGGCCGGCACAAAGCTCACCAGCACTTCTTCAGCACCGAGGTGGCTTCCCAGGCGGCGGTTGCTGGGGTCGAGCTGTTCGGGCTCCAGGAGCCCCATCAGCATCAGATCACTGAGCCAGGTGAGGCTCTGGGTCCACAGCAGAGGCACGTTGTCGTTGGCCTGGCGCTCCTGACTGCCGGGTCGGCGTCGCTCGGCTTC
>JAURGL010000127.1 GCA_030833825.1 Vulcanococcus sp. SFB_649D_100_25
GCTTCTGCAGGAGCTGCCGGTGCAGGCGCAGATGCAGCGGGCTCCACGGTTCAGCCATCACCCCAGCCTGATCGCTCCCTGGGCAGCGTGTGAGAATCGCAAAACTCCATCCGTACTGGCATGTCTCGCCTCGACCAGCTGCCCGCCTCGCTTCGCACGGCTCTGGCCGAGAAGCGTGCCCTCAAGGTGATCGCCGGTCTCACCAACTTTGATGCTGCCAGCGTCGAGCGCATCAGCCGTGCCGCTGGTCTCGGTGGCGCCGATCTGATCGATGTGGCCTGTGATCCCGCTCTGGTGCAGCTGGCTGCTGAGGTGAGTGGCCTGCCGATCTGCGTCAGCGCCGTGGACCCTGAGCTGTTCCCCGCAGCCGTCGCTGCCGGTGCCGCCATGGTGGAAATCGGGAACTACGACGCCTTCTATCCCCTCGGCCGCATTTTCGATGCAGCTGAGGTGCTCTCCATCACCCGCCGCACCCGTGAGCTGCTGCCCGAGGTGGTGCTGAGCGTGACCGTTCCCCATGTGCTGCCCCTCGATCAGCAGGAGCAGCTGGCCTCTGACCTGGTGGCCGCCGGTGCCGACATCATCCAGACCGAAGGGGGCACCAGTGCCAAACCCTTCAGCGCCGGGAACCTTGGCCTGATCGAGAAGGCTGCCCCCACCCTGGCTGCTGCCCACAGCATCAGCCGCGCCGTGACAGCTCCGGTGCTCTGCGCCTCCGGCCTGTCCTCGGTGACCGTGCCCATGGCGATTGCCGCCGGTGCCGCCGGTGTAGGCGTGGGCTCCGCCATCAACAAGCTCAATGACCAGCTGGCGATGGTGGCTGTGGTGCGTGGCCTGCGCGAGGCCCTTGGCACCGCGGTGCAAGCCACCGTCTGATCGGATCTGAGCTGATCCTGCGCAGGATCGCTTCCTCCTTGCCCATGTCCCTTGCCGGGGCATGGGCTTTTTGTTGGCTCTGTAGCCACGCTCTTGAGAAGGCTGCCCGAGAATGCCTTAATGCCCAGTCCCTTTGAAATCCACGCTCCCTATGAGCCCAAGGGCGATCAGCCCGAGGCGATCAAGGCGTTGGTGGCAGGTGTGGATTCCGGCCAGCGTTATCAGACCCTGTTGGGGGCTACGGGGACTGGCAAGACCTTCACCATTGCCAATGTGATCGCGCGCACCGGCCGCCCGGCCCTGGTGCTCGCGCACAACAAAACTCTGGCGGCGCAGCTTTGTAATGAGTTGCGGGAGTTCTTCCCCAACAACGCCGTTGAATATTTCATCTCCTATTACGACTACTACCAGCCGGAGGCGTATGTGCCCGTCTCCGATACCTACATCGCCAAGACGGCCTCGATCAACGAAGAGATCGACATGCTGCGCCACTCGGCGACCCGCTCGTTGTTTGAGCGCCGCGATGTGATCGTGGTGGCCTCGATCAGCTGCATTTACGGCCTCGGGATTCCGAGTGAATACCTCAAGGCAGCGGTGAAGTTCGAGGTGGGTGAAACCCTCAATCTCCGGGGATCGCTGCGGGAGCTGGTGAACAACCAGTATTCCCGCAACGACCTCGAGATCTCCCGTGGACGCTTCCGGGTGCGGGGCGATGTGCTCGAGATCGGCCCGGCCTACGAAGACCGGTTGGTGCGGATCGAACTGTTCGGCGACGAGGTGGAGGCGATTCGCTACGTGGACCCCACCACCGGTGAAATTCTTCAGAGCCTTGAGGCGATCAATATCTATCCCGCCAAGCACTTCGTGACTCCGAAGGAGCGGCTGGAGGATGCGATCAAGGCGATCCGCTCTGAACTGCGAGAGCGCCTCGATGTCCTCAACGAACAGGGCAAGCTGCTGGAGGCGCAACGGCTCGAGCAGCGCACCACCTACGACCTCGAGATGCTCGAGCAGGTGGGCTACTGCAATGGGGTCGAGAACTACGCACGCCATCTCGCCGGCCGTCCGGCCGGCACCCCGCCCGAGTGCCTGATCGATTATTTCCCCGATGACTGGTTGCTGGTGGTGGATGAATCCCACGTCACCTGCTCCCAGTTGCAGGCCATGTACAACGGCGATCAGAGCCGTAAGCAGGTGTTGATCGAGCACGGCTTTCGCCTGCCATCGGCTGCCGATAACCGGCCCCTCAAAGGGACGGAGTTCTGGGAGAAGGCCCGGCAGAGCATTTTTGTGAGTGCCACCCCCGGCGATTGGGAGCTCAGGCAGAGCGAGGGGGAGGTGGTCGAACAGGTGATCCGCCCCACGGGTGTGCTCGATCCGGTGGTGGAGGTGCGCCCTACGGACGGCCAGGTGGATGACCTGCTCGGCGAAGTGCGCGCCACGGCGCAGCGCGGCTATCGCACGCTGGTGACGGTGCTCACCAAGCGCATGGCGGAAGACCTCACCGATTACCTGGCGGAGAACGGTGTGAGGGTCCGCTATCTCCACTCGGAAATCCACTCGATCGAGCGGATCGAGATCATTCAGGACCTGCGCAACGGCGAATACGACGTCCTCGTGGGGGTGAACCTGCTGCGGGAGGGTTTGGACCTGCCGGAGGTGTCGCTGGTGGCGATCCTCGATGCCGACAAGGAGGGCTTCCTGCGGGCAGAGCGCTCCCTGATCCAGACCATCGGCCGGGCTGCCCGGCATGTGGAGGGGCTGGCCCTGCTTTACGCCGACAATCTCACCGATTCGATGGCCAAGGCGATCTCGGAAACCGAGCGCCGCCGAGCCATTCAGCACACCTACAACGAGAAACACGGCATCACGCCGATGCCTGCCGGCAAGCGCGCCAGCAATTCGATCCTGGCGTTCCTGGAGGTTTCCCGGCGCCTCAACGACGATCAGCTGGAGCAGGCCAGCGAACAGGCCGAGCACAACGATGTCCCGCTGGACTCGTTGCCGGAACTGATCCAGCAGCTGGAAGACAAGATGAAGGCGGCGGCCAAAAATCTCGATTTCGAGGAGGCGGCCAACCTCCGCGATCGGATCAAAAACCTGCGCCAGAAGCTGGTCGGCAAGGCCTGAACCCCAGGCATCAGGGGGACCGTCTTCAGGTTGTCTTCTGGTGACAATGTTCCGCCGCGCCTTGAAAAGGCGGCTAACGGTGGGCTAATCGCCGAGGAGGCGAATGGGCTATTACCTGCTGCATCTCCACCTGCATGGTCTGTTTCGCGGCCATGACCTGGAGCTTGGGCGCGATGCCGATACCGGTGGGCAGACCACCTATGTGCTGGAGCTAGCGAGGGGACTGGCCGCTCGGCCGGAGGTGGATCGCGTTGATGTGATCACCCGCTTGATCCAGGACAAACGGGTCTCCCCTGATTACGCCGAGCCAAGGGAAAACCTGGGGGATGGTGCCCAGATCCTGCGCTTGCCCTGCGGTCCGAGGCGGTATCTGCGCAAGGAGTTGCTGTGGCCCTATCTCGACGAGATGGCCGATGCGGTTGTGGCCCAGATCACTGCTCAGGAGAGACGGCCTGACTGGATCCATGCCCATTACGCCGATGCTGGCTATGTCGGCGCGCTGGTGTCGCAACGCCTGAACATCCCCCTGGTGTTCACGGGCCATTCCCTGGGGCGGGAGAAGCAACGCCGCCTGTTGGAGGGGGGCATGGGCCACGAGCAGATCGAGCAGACCTATGCGATTGGTCGCCGGATCGAGGCGGAGGAGCGCTGCCTTGCTCAGGCTGCCCTGGTGATCACCAGCACCCAGCAGGAGTCCCAGCAGCAATACGCCCGGTACAGCAGTTTTGATTCCGATCGCGTCGTTGTGGTTCCCCCGGGGGTGGATGCCAGGCGCTTCCATCCCGAGCTGCTGCCCGGGGAATGCTCCGAGGTGGAGGCCTTGATTGAGCCTTTCCTGCGGGAGCCGGCCAAGCCGCCGCTGCTCAGCATCTGCCGGGCGGTCCGTCGCAAGAACGTACCCGCGTTGGTGGAGGCCTATGGACGCTCAGCTCTCCTGCAGGAGCGGCACAACCTCGTCTTGGTGCTGGGCTGCCGGGAGGATCCCCGCTCCCTCGAGAAGCAACAGCGCGATCAGTTCCAGCAGATCTTCGAGCTGGTGGACCGCTTTGATCTCTATGGGCGGGTGGCCTATCCCAAGCACCACCGCGGTGACCAGATCCCTGCCATCTACCGCTGGGCGGCACGCCGGGGCGGCATCTTCGTCAACCCTGCCTTGACGGAACCCTTTGGCCTCACGTTGCTGGAGGCCGCGGCGTGTGGCCTGCCCCTGGTCTCCACCGATGACGGCGGGCCGCGGGACATCGTCGATCGCTGCGCCAATGGGCAGCTGGCGGATGTGACCGATCTCGATGCGCTGCAGCAGGCCCTGGAGAACGCCGGGGCGGACCCGCGCCGCTGGCAGCACTGGAGCGACAACGGGATTGAAGCGGTGACGCGCAATTTCAGCTGGGATGCCCACGTCTGCAGCTATCTCGGTGAGGCCGACCGCGCCGCGACGGCATGGCTCGCCCAGAAGCGTGACGGGGTAACGCTCGAGCCCCAGCAGAAGTGC
>JAURGL010000128.1 GCA_030833825.1 Vulcanococcus sp. SFB_649D_100_25
AGCCGCGAACGCAACTGAGCCCCAGTGAGTGCCAGCTGGCCGGAGGGGCCCACCACCCGCGCCTGCCGCACCCGTCCGGTGGGGGTGGTGGAGAGCACATCAATCCCCAGGGCGCCGCCGAGCTCCGGGAAGGCCTGGCGCAACTTGGTCTGATCGAGGGGTTGGCGCCAATCCCGCACCGGCGAGGCGTTGTCGTAATCGGGCACGCTCACGAGGTAGGGCAGCTGGCGCGGCCAGAGGTCGCCACTGCTCTCCGTGTTGCCGCCACTGCTGCTGTGGAACACCGCATCAATCAGGGTGTTGTTGTATGTGAGCACCAGCCCCCGGGTGCCCTCAACCGCGGCCCGTGTGGAGGGCGTTTCCGCCTCGACACCCTTGTAAACCTGGCTTGCTGTGGTGGCTTGCAGATCAAACAGGGCCGCCGGTTTACGGGCCTTGAGCGCATAGGTGCGCGCCGCCACCGCCTGGGCGCGCAGGGCCTCGATCGCCGCTAAGGCGACGGCAGCGTTAAGGCGTTGCAGATCGCCGCGTAAACCAAGGCGAGGTCCCCCCTCCTGCTCCGCGGGCAGAGGAGAGCACCATTGCAGCTGGCAGCCCAGGCGCCCCGCCTCTGCTTCGAGCACCGCAGCGGCCTCAGGATCTTGAGGACCGCTGACGGCCGCGGCGCCGGGATGCATCACCCCAGCCTTCTCTCGGGCGATGGCCGCAAGGGTGCTGCCGAGATGTTCGGTGTGATCGAGGCCAATGCTGGCGAAGGCCAGGACCGAGCGATCCGGGTGCACGGTGGTGGCATCAAGCCGGCCCCCCAGTCCCACCTCCAGGACAGCTAGCTCCACCTGGGCTTCAGCGAAGGCCACAAAGCAGGCCACCGTGATCAGCTCAAAGGGGGTGAGGTCATGCCGCAGGGCCAGCGGTTGGAGGCGCTGCAGCAGGGTTGTGAGGCTGACTTCGGCGATCAAGCCATCCGGCAGGCGGATGCGCTCACACCAACTGAGCAGGTGCGGGGAGGTGTAAAGCCCGCAGCGGATCCCTGCGGCGGAGACGATGCGCTCCACCATCGTCGCGATCGATCCTTTGCCGTTGGTGCCGGCCACCTGCACCGCCTTGAAGGTCCGCTCCGGATGTCCCAGCTCTTCAAGAGCGGCTTCGATGCGCTCCAGCCCTAGGTCGACGCCCCGGCGGCTGAAGGGAGCGATCAGTTCGGCGAAGGGGTCGGCTTCTGGCACGCCAGCAGGGCTCGCTCGAGGCGCTTCACCGCTTCACGGATGTGGCGGGGCTGAATGGTGAGGGGTGGGACGAAACGCACCACGTTCGTGCCAGCGGGCACCAGCAGCAGGCCTTCGGCCATGGCCGCTTTCACCACGTCAATGGCAGCTGGGCCCTCGGCCCGAAGCACCAGGCCCTGCAGCAGGCCCCAGCCGCGGACACCCTCGATCACCAGGGGGTGCCGGCCGGCCAGATCGAGCAATCGCTCCTGCAGCAGCTTCCCCATTGCCTCTGCGTGTGCAGGCAGGTTGCGACGGCTGAGCTCTTCGGCAACGGTGAGGCCAGCCCGGCAGGCCATCGGATTGCCCCCGAAGGTGCTGGCGTGTTCCCCAGGTTTGAGGTGGTCGACTTTGGCCTTCACGCAGAGGGCGCCAATCGGGAACCCTCCGCCCAGGCCTTTGGCGAGGGTGAAGGCATCGGGCTCGATCCCCAGTTTTTGGTAACCCCAGAGGCAGCCGCTGCGGCCCACGCCCACCTGCACCTCATCGAGGATCAGGAGGATGTTGTAGCGGTCGCAGAGCTCCCGCACCCGCTTGAAGAACGCGGGGTTGCCAGGGTTCACACCCCCTTCGCCTTGGAGCGGTTCCAGCAACACCGCAGCCACGCGCGGACCGGCGGCTTCGCACTTGTGCAGCAGGGCCTCGAAGGCTGCGATGTCGTTGTAGGGGAAGTAGCGGAACCCCTGCACCATCGGCTCGAAACCCTGGTGGTATTTCGGTTGCCCTGTGGCGGTGACCGCCGCCAGGGTGCGGCCGTGGAAGCTGGCCTGGGCACTGAGGATCAGGGGGCCGCGCTCGGAGCTGGTGTCGATCCCCCGGACGACATGGCCGTGCTTGCGGGCGAGCTTGATGGCCGCCTCGTTCGCTTCAGCGCCCGAGTTGCAGAAAAAGACGCTGTCGGCGCAGCTGTTGTCGCGGATCCAGCCCGCGAGCTGTTCCTGCTCGGGAACCCGGTAAAGGTTGGAGACGTGCTGCAGCTTGCGCAGTTGCCTGCCCAGGGCGTGGCGCAGGGCGCGGCTGCTGTGCCCCAGGGTGCAGACGGCGATGCCGGCGACCCCATCGAGGTAGCGGCGACCGTTGGAATCCCAAACCCAGACACCTCTGCCCCGGACGAGCTCGAGCGGAAACCGCCCGTAGGTGTTCATCACCGCCGAGCTCCCGGGAGGGGTTTTGGGCGGAGGAGAAATAGGAGCGGTGGGACTTGAACCCACATGCCCGAAGGCGCTCGATTTTGAGTCGAGTCCGTCTACCAATTCCGGCACGCTCCCGCGCCTGCGACTGTAAGGGTCAGCAGGGTTCAGCTGAGGCGGCGAATCGAGGCACCAACAGCGTTGAGCTTGCCCTCGAAATCGGCATAGCCGCGATCGAGATACTCCAGACCCTGCACCGTGGTGATGCCCTCCGCGGCGAGACCGGCTAGCACCATCGCCGCTGACGCGCGCAGGTCGCTCCCTTGGACCGGAGCACCACTGAGCCGGGACACCCCTTCGATGAAGGCGGTGTTGCCCTGGGTGCGAATCGCGGCACCCATGCGCTGCAGCTCAGCCACATGCTGCAGGCGGTTTTCAAAGATGTTCTCCGTGATCACGCTGGTCCCCTGCGCCGTGGCCAAGAGGCTCATGAACGGGGCCTGCAGATCGGTGGGGAAGCCAGGGAACGGTTGGGTGCGCAGGTCCACCGCCTGAATCTCCTGGGCGCTGATGGTGACGTTGGTGCCCTGGATCTCCAAATGGCAGCCCACCTCCTCGAGCTTGGTGAGGACAGCCCCGAGATGGTCAGTGATCACTGGAGCGACCGTCAGACAGGAGCGGGTGATGGCGGCGGCCAGTAGGAAGGTGCCCGCTTCAATCCGATCGGGGATCACGGCGTAATCCGCCCCATGAAGACGCTCCACCCCGACGATGGTGATGGTGGGGGTGCCAGCGCCACGCACCTTGGCCCCCATGGCCAGGAGCAGGCCAGCTAGGTCGATGACCTCGGGCTCCAGGGCGGCGTTTTCAATCACGGTTTCGCCCTCCGCCAGGGCGGCCGCCATCATCAGGGTCTCGGTGGCGCCGACGCTGGGGCAGTCGAGGTGGATGCGTCCGCCCTTCAGGCGATGGCCGCGCCCCGGGACCACAGCGGAGACGACCCCGTGCTCGATGGTCACCTGGGCGCCAAGGGCCTTGAGGCCTTTGACATGTTCCACCACAGGGCGGGTGCCGATCTGGCAGCCGCCGGGGAGGGGGACCCTGGCAATACCCAGGCGCGCCAGGAGGGGGCCGATGCAGAAAAAGCTGGCCCGCAGGCTGTTCACCAGCTCGTAAGGAGGTGCCGACTGATTCAGGCCTGAGCCATTCATCTCAAGGGTTTCGCCATCGCGCTTGGCAGAGACCCCTAGGGAAATCAGGATTTCGGCCATGCCCTCGATGTCGGTGAGGGGAGGCACGTTGCGCAGACGCAGCTGGTCCTCGGTGAGGACGCTGGCGGCCATCAGGACCAGGGCCGAGTTCTTGGCGCCGCTGACCCGAAGCTCGCCCGACAGGGGCCTGCCACCGGCAATTTCCAGTTGCGGGATGAGAATCTGTTGAGACGGGGCCAGCGTGGCTGTCATGGCTAAGGCGACCCGCCTGAGGTTCCCTATCCTGACAATGCGGCTTGAGACCGGCAAGACGGCCGGCGGTCGAACTGGCTCGAGCCCCCTGCTGGGCTGGTTTGTTTGCCCATGACCCCATCGCCTGGGCGGTGCCTTGATGGGGTACATTTCGCTGGTCGCCGCGAGCGACGTCGCCCACACCCTGCGGATGTGGCGGAATTGGTAGACGCGCTAGTTTCAGGTACTAGTGGCAGCAATGTCGTGGGAGTTCAAGTCTCCCCATCCGCACTTTTATCCATGATCGTCCTCAAGATCACCAATGCCTCCGAGGTGATGGCCTCGAAGCTGGGCAAGTTTCTTGAGAGCCTTACCCCTGATGGTCTCGATCAGTCGACGATCGAAGACATTGTGCTGAAAAAACTCGTCCAAAATCTGCAAGCCGAAGGCCTCAAGGGTGAAGTGGCCTCCGTCCGCGGCCTGGACCTCGACGGAAAGGAGCTGAACATCCACGACGGTCTGCACGTGCGGCGTCACCAGGCCTTCTGAGGTGGTTTGGGGCGGGGACTTCTTGAACGGCCTGGAGCCGATCACCAGCCGCCGCAACCCCCTGGTGAAACGGCTG
>JAURGL010000129.1 GCA_030833825.1 Vulcanococcus sp. SFB_649D_100_25
CGGCCACGCGGACATGTTCCTGGTGAAGGCCGGCTCCGGGGTGGCCACCCTCGGCCTGCCGGATTCCCCCGGTGTGCCCCGGACCACCGCCGCCAGCACCCTCACCGCCCCCTACAACGACCTCGAAGCGGTCAAGCAGCTGTTCGCTGAGAACCCCGGTGAAATCGCCGGTGTGATCCTCGAGCCCGTGGTGGGCAATGCCGGCTTCATCACCCCCGAGCCCGGCTTCCTTGAGGGCATCCGCGAGCTCACCAAGGAGCACGGCGCCCTGCTGGTGTTCGACGAGGTGATGACCGGCTTCCGCATCAGCTACGGCGGTGCCCAGGCCAAGTTCGGGATCACCCCCGACCTCACCACGATGGGCAAGGTGATCGGCGGTGGCCTGCCCGTGGGCGCCTACGGCGGCCGGGCGGACATCATGAGCATGGTGGCCCCCGCTGGCCCGATGTATCAGGCCGGCACCCTCAGCGGTAACCCCCTGGCGATGACCGCCGGCATCAAGACCCTGGAGCTCCTCAAGCAGCCCGGCAGCTACGAGCGCCTCGAGGCGATCACCAAACGCCTGATCGACGGCATCCTCGAGGGGGCCCGCAGCGCAGGCCTCCCCATCACCGGCGGTTCGATCAGCGCCATGTTCGGCTTCTTCCTCTGCGAAGGGCCGGTGCGCAACTTCGAGGAGGCCAAGGCGGCAGACACCGCCCGCTTCGGCAAGCTGCACCGGGCGATGCTCGAGCGCGGGATCTACCTGGCCCCCAGCGCCTTCGAGGCCGGCTTCACCTCCCTCGCCCACTCGGAAGAGGACATCGACGCCACCATCGCGGCCTTCCGCGAGTGCTTCGCCGCGGTGGCCTGAGATGCAGAGAAGGCTCCTGCTGTCGGCCGGAGCCGCGGCGGGGGCAACCGGCCTGCTGAGTGCCTGCCGCATCCGCAAAGCCGGTGACAGCGCTGGTGCCAGCGGGCCCCAGGTGCGCTGGCGCATGGCCACCAGCTGGCCCCACTCCCTCGACACGATCTACGGCGGTGCCCTGACCATCAGCCGCCGGGTCAAGGAACTGAGCAAAGGGAATTTCCAGATCGAGCCCTACGCCGCAGGGGAACTGGTCCCCGGCCTGGAGGTCCTCGATGCCGTGCAAAACGGCTCCGTGGAATGCGGGCACACCTCCAGCTATTACTACGTCGGCAAAAATCCAGCCCTGGCGTTTGGCACCGCCGTGCCCTTCGGACTAACCGCGCAGCAGCAGAACGCCTGGCTCTATGACGGCGGTGGCAATGACGCCATCAACCGCCTGTACGGCGACTTCGGGGTGATCAGCTTTCCCGCCGGCAACACCGGCGCCCAGATGGGGGGCTGGTTCAAACGGGAACTCTCAGGCCTGGCCTCCCTGCGGGGCCTGAAGATGCGGATCCCGGGGCTGGGGGGCAAGGTGATGGCCTCCCTCGGGGTCAACGTGCAGGTCCTCCCGGGCGGGGAGATCTACCTGGCCCTCGATCGCGGTGCCATCGACGCCGCCGAATGGACCGGGCCCTATGACGACGAGAAGCTCGGCCTACCCCGCGCCGCGCGCTTCTACTACTACCCGGGCTGGTGGGAGCCGGGCCCCACCCTGGCCGCCCTGGTGAACCAGCAGGCCTGGCGCCGGCTGCCCGAGGACTACAAGGTGATGTTCAGCACCGCCTGCTACGAGGCCAACCTGGCCATGCTCAGTCGCTACGAGAGCCTCAACGGGGCGGCCTTGGAGCGTCTGGTGAGCGGAGGGACTCAACTGAGGTTCTACGGCGATGGAATCCTCCAGGCAGCGCGGGAGGCCACGGATCAACTGTTCGCCGACAGCGCCCGCAGCAGCGGGGACTTCCGGCGGGTTTACGAGCAGTGGAGCGAGTTTCGCCAGCAGATCTGGAACTGGAACCGCATCAACCAGCTCTCCTACGACAGCTTCAGCTTCGGCCAGCCCAACTGATGGCACGGATCGACCTTCCCGATGGCATCGATCGGATCAACCGCTGGGCCGGTTGGATCGGGCGCTGGTCGATCCTGCTGATGCTGGCCATCGGGTCTTGGAATGTGGTCGGTCGCTATCTGGGGCTGGCCCTGGGCCTCAGCCTCAGCTCCAACGCCCTGATCGAAGCCCAGTGGTACCTGTTCTCCCTGGCGTTCCTGCTCGGGTTGGGCTGGACACTCCAGCGGGACGGACACGTGCGGGTGGATCTGCTCCACAGCCGCTGGTCTCGGCGGCGGCAGCAACGCGTTGAGCTGGCCGGCACCCTGGCCCTGCTCTTGCC
This sequence comes from Vulcanococcus sp. SFB_649D_100_25, assembly GCA_030833825.1. GTDB lineage: Bacteria > Cyanobacteriota > Cyanobacteriia > PCC-6307 > Cyanobiaceae > Vulcanococcus. The sequence continues at coordinate 2,281 of JAURGL010000129.1, forward strand.
CTTCGCTCTGATGGTGCTGCTGGTCTCCCTGCAGCCCGCCTGGCAGTCCTTTCTGATCCAGGAAGCCTCCCCCGATCCGGGTGGATTGCCCCGCTTCTGGATCAAGGCCCTGATCCCGCTGGGCTTCGCCCTGCTGGCCCTGCAAGGGGTGGCCTCGGCCATCCGCCTGCGCCGCGCGCTGCGCCCCTGAGCGATGGAGATTGAAGCCTTCGGCTACATCCTCACGGTCCTCCCGGGCGAGATCCTGGGCCCTGCGATGTTCCTGGCGCTGGTGGCGGCCCTGCTGAGCGGCTACCCGGTGGCCTTTGGGCTCGGCGGCGTGTCGGTGCTGTTTGCCCTGTTGGGGATGGCCTTTGGGGTGATCGAACCCCAGTTCCTCAGCGCCTTACCCCAGCGGATCTTCGGGATCATGAGCAACTTCACGCTGCTCGCCATCCCCGCCTTTGTGTTCATGGGGGCCATGCTCGAGAAATCGGGCATCGCCGAACGCCTGTTGGTGACGATGGGTCGCCTGCTGGGGGGAATCCGCGGAGGCCTGGCCCTGGCGGTCGTCTTGGTGGGATCGCTGCTGGCGGCGACCACAGGCGTGGTCGCCGCCACCGTGACCACCATGGGCCTGATCTCCCTGCCGGTGATGCTGCGGGCGGGCTACGACAAATCCCTGGCCACCGGCGTGATCGCAGCGTCCGGGACCCTGGGGCAGATCATCCCCCCCAGCCTGGTCCTGGTGGTGCTGGGGGACCAACTGGGGGTCTCCGTCGGTGATCTGTTCATGGGATCGGTGATCCCGGGCCTGCTGATGACGGCGGCCTTCGCCGTTTATGTGGTGGTGATCAGCACGGTGAAGCCGGAACTTGCCCCCGCCGCGGCCGTGGAGAGCGAGCAACCCCTGACTGCCGGAACGCTGCTGCGGGTCCTGGCACCACCACTGGGCTTGATCCTGCTGGTGTTGGGGAGCATCTTTTTCGGACTGGCCACCCCCACCGAAGCTGGCGCCATCGGCGCCGTGGGGGCCATGGGCCTGGCGGCCCTCGATGGGGGCTTCAGCCGCAGCAGCCTGCAACAGGTGTGCGACGACACCCTGCGCACCACGGCGATGGTGATGGCGATCCTGCTGGGATCCACCGCCTTCAGCCTGGTGTTCCGCGGAGTCGGCGGGGATCAACTGATCAGCGATGTGCTGCTGAACCTGCCCGGTGGAACCGTGGGTTTTCTCGCCGTGAGCATGGTGGTGATCTTCGTGCTCGGGCTGTTTATCGATTTCTTTGAAATCGCCTTCATCGTCCTGCCCCTGCTGCTCCCCACTGCCCGCCAGCTGCTGGGTCCCGAAGCCCTGCTCTGGTTCGGGGTGGTGATCGGGGCCAACCTGCAGACCTCGTTCCTCTCGCCACCCTTTGGCTTCGCCCTGTTCTTCCTGCGGGGTGTGGCTCCCGAAGAGGTGAGCACCCGGGCGATCTACCGCGGTGCCTGGCCCTTCATCGGCGTGCAGCTGCTGGTCCTGTTGTTGATCCTCTGCTTCCCGCCCCTGGTGACCTGGCTACCGGGCCTGATGCAGAGCAGCCCCTAGGGAGAGTCCGGCACCGCCGCGGCATCCAGACGGCGTGGGTCCGCCACCCCGAGACTGCCGCTGGAGCGCACCTCCACGGAATTGGCTGAACCCATCGCTGGAGTCAGCACCACGCGGTGCCCCATCGCTTCAAGGGCCTTGATCGTGTCGGGGCTGATGCCCTGTTCGATGCTGATCTGATCAGGCCAGAGCTGGCTGTGAATCCGCGGCACCGATACGGCGGAGGCCAGGTTGAGGCCATGCACAAGGCGATTGAGGAGCACCTGCAGGACGGTGGTGATGATGCGGCTCCCCCCTGGTGAACCGGTGGCCAGCAGGGGGCGACCATCGGCGTGAAACACCAGGGTGGGGGTCATCGAACTGAGGGGCCGGCGCCCCGGAGCGATGGCGTTCTGATCGCCCTGCCGCAGGCCATAGGCGTTCGGGACGCCGGGCTTAGCACTGAAGTCATCCATCTCGTTGTTGAGCAGGAAGCCGGCCCCCGGCACAGTGATCCCATTGCCATAGGCGGTGTTGAGGGTGGTGGTGGTGGCCACCAGACCTCCATCGCGATCCACCACCGAGATGTGGGTGGTGTTGGTACCGCCGAGCGCTGGGCTTGGTT
>JAURGL010000012.1 GCA_030833825.1 Vulcanococcus sp. SFB_649D_100_25
GCACATCCCCCGGCTTCTGTCCCCATGGGGGCTCAAGGCATCCATGCTCCACAGGCTTGCTCGCTTGACAGCCCGATGCCTCGATTGACGTCCATCGAGCTGACCGAGCGTGAGGCTCGCCTGCTGTTCAACACGATTCGGGCCAGGGCGATCTACAAGCCGGTGAAGCTGCCCCTCGGCGGTGAAATCTGGCAGCCCTGGATGGAAGAGTTGCTCCACAAGCTCAAGGCAGCGGCGATGCCTGAGGCAGGGCCCCTCTGAGGCCCTGTGGGCGTGAGCGTCCTGTGTGCCTATGACTCATGGTGAGTCCGCCACCAGCACCTGTGTTGCTGAGCGCATCACAGCCGATCTCGACACTCACGGTTGAGGAAGCCCTCCGGGTTGTGAAGTCCACGGGCGTTGGGCTCCAGCAAACCGACGCAGAACAGCGACTGGAGCACGGCGGGGCCAATCGACTGCCGCCCGCCAAGCACCGTCCGCTGCTGCTGCGCTTCAGCGATCAGCTGACCCACTTCATGGCTCTGCTGCTGTGGGTGGCGGGAACGATGGCCTTTCTCGCCGGCACACCCGAACTCGGCTGGGCGATCTGGAGCGTGGTGCTGATCAATGCTGTGTTCAGCTTTTGGCAGGACTTCCAGGCTGAACGGACACTCGCTGCCCTGACTGCGGTCCTGCCACAGACGGTCCGTGCCTACCGAGACGGCGTTCTGCAATGGGTTCCGATTGAGCAGCTGGTACCCGGGGACGTTCTTGAGCTCGAGCAAGGGGATCAGGTTCCAGCCGATTGTCGTGTGCTTGCCGCCACTGGGCTCTATCTGAACGTCTCCGTCCTGACCGGTGAATCCTTGCCGGTTCTGCGGGAAGCAGGGCAGCAGCGGCGCATCCTCAACACGGCCGAGTCGGCCAACCTGTTGCCAGCAGGCGGCACTGTGGCGGCGGGTCGTGCGAAGGCCCTGGTTTACGCCACGGGCATCAACACCGAGTTCGCCCAGGTCGCCCAACTCAGTGCGGGCACAGCACGATCGATCAGCACCTTGGAGCTGGAGGTGGGGCGCATCGTGCGGACCATCACGGTCCTTGCGCTTGCCATGGGCGGCTTGAGCTTCCTGGCAGGCGTCCTGCTGGTGAAGGTGAGCGCCCTGGAGAGCCTTGTGTTCTCGATCGGCATCATCGTGGCGAACGTCCCGGAGGGCCTTCTCCCCACGGTGACCCTGGCTTTGGCCCTGGCGGTGAAACGCATGGCGAAGGAGCGGGCACTCGTGCGTCGCCTCTCCGCCGTCGACAGCCTTGGCTGCGTCACGGTGATCTGTACCGACAAAACCGGGACCTTGACGGCCAATGCGATGGCCATGCAGGACACCTGGGGCAGTGATGAGCCCCTGCTGCTGCTCTGTGCTGGGCTCTGCTGCAACGCCTCCCTGGATGTAGGCGATCCAACTGAAACGGCTCTGCTTCAAGGTGCCCTCGAGCGCGGCGTCTCGATTCAGGGGGAGCGTGATCGCTTTCCGCGTCTCCAGGAACTGGCGTTTGACTCCGAACGCCGGATGATGAGCGTGTTGGTCCAATGGGACGGGGATTCGCGCTGGCCGGACTCCCGTGACTGGATGGTGCTCAGTAAAGGAGCGCCGCTTGAGTTGCTGGCCCATTGCGGCCATTGGCTCCAGGCCGGCAGGGTTGTCCAGCTGGATGAGGCTGAGCGTCAGCTGGTGATCTCAGCCAACGACGTGATGGCCCGCCAGGGCTACCGCGTGATCGCTGTGGCGGGCAAACCCGTCGATCGGCCGGAACTCAGCGAGAACGACCTTGTGCTGGTGGGCCTGATTGGTCTCTACGACCCACCCCGGACCGGGGTCCATGCGGCAATCGCCTCCTGCAAGCGAGCGGGCATCAAGGTCACCATGGTCACCGGTGATTACGGCCTCACGGCCCAGGCGATCGCGCGACAGATCGGACTGTTGGAGGGGCCCCTCCATGGCCCCATGGATCCCCTCCGGGTGATTCATGGGCATGATCTCGACCGGCTCAGCGATGCCCAACTGCGGCAGGTCATCAAGTACCGAACACGGCTTGTCTTTGCCCGCATGGCCCCGGAGCAGAAACTCAGGCTTGTTCAGGCCTACAAGGCGCTCGGGGAGGTGGTTGCGGTCACCGGGGATGGGGTCAACGATGCGCCAGCCCTGCGGGCCGCGGATGTGGGGATCGCCATGGGCCGCTCCGGAACCGACGTGGCCCGCCAGGCGGCTGACATCGTTCTGGTGGACGACAACTTCAGCACGATTGTCTCCGCGGTCAGGCAGGGCCGTGCCGTCTACCAAAACATCCGGCACTTCATCCTGTATGTGATGGCCTCGAATGTCGCCGAAGTCGCGCCATTCCTGACCATGCTGGCGCTTCGGATCCCCGCGGCCCTCTCTGTGCTGCAGATCCTCGCCGTTGATCTCGGCACGGACATGCTGCCGGCCCTGGGTCTTGGCGCGGATTCAGCCCAGGCGGAAAGCATGGAGCAACCCCCGCGGCGCAGCTCGGAGCACGTCCTCAACCGTGCTGTGCTGCGCCGGGCCTATCTGGTGCTGGGTCTGGCTGAAGCTGTCCTGGCGATGATTGGCTACGGGATGGCATGGGCCAGCCACGGCATTGATCTGGCGGGGCTGCAGGCGCTGGCACCAGCTGTGTTGCACCACAGCGCGCCCCCTGAGGTCATGGTGATTCAGAGGGAGGCCTCGACGGTGGCCTTTGGCTCCATCGTCTTCGCCCAGGTGGGTGCTGTCTGGGCCTGTCGCTCAGAGCGGATGCCGGGGTGGGTGTCTGCCCGCAGGCTGAAGCCAAATCTGCTGATCTGGACTGGGATTGGCCTCGAGCTGATCGTTTTTGCCTTGATTCAAGGTTGGGCGCCGCTGCAGCAGATCCTCCAGCTGGCCCCAATCCCATCAGAGTTCTGGTGGTGGCTCCTCTGCTGCGCTCCGGCCGTGTTGCTGGTGGACGCAGCGCACAAGCGGACCACCCACCACCTGCGCATGGGGTCACCGTGAGAGTCACACAAACCCTCTGGAGAGACCGTCAACACGCTGGCCAGGAGCTGGCGCATCAGCTCAGGAGTTGGCGTTCTCTCCCTGAGGCCGTCGTGGTGGGTTTACCGCGTGGGGGCATCGTCGTCGCAGCGGAACTCGCCTCCGCCCTGCGGTTGCCCTTGGTGAGTTGGGCCGTGCGCAAACTCACCCATCCCACCGCACCGGAATTGGCCCTTGGTGCGATTGCGCCGGGCGGGGTGCTGATCTGGGATGAACCCTATCTGCACCAGTGGCATCTGAATCCGCAACTGCGCCGGCAGCTTGTGCTGGAGAGCGACAAGGAATTGCAGCGGCGGCAGCGTCTCTACGGTGACCCTCCCCTCGCGGCCTTACGGGGGCGTCCATTACTGGTAGTCGATGACGGTGTCGCCACGGGCATGACGGTGATGGCGGCGCTGCAATCCCTGCGGCAGGCCAAACCCAAGCGCCTGGTCCTCGCCGTGCCTGTGATTGCTCGCAGCATCGCCGCACGTCTGCGCGCTCAGGTTGATCAGCTCGTGGCCTTGGAGGAGGCCGATGACCTCTGGGCTGTTGGCGCTTGGTATGAACACTTTGAACCCGTTGAGGATGGCGAGGTTCAAGCACTCATCGCTTGCCATAGCTGGGATCCAGCCAGCAAACAGGCAGCGATTCCCCAGAGGGGAACAGAAGATCACGCTTGAGGATCAATTCAGCTTCCTGCAGCTCTTCTCCAGCATGGAGACGCCCAAGGACCCGGACGGCGAAGGGGTCGAACAGCTGCTTGAGGTCCAGCACCTCCACCAGCGATTCATCCTGTTGCGTTTTGAGGAACATCGAGAGCAGCTCCAGGCCTGACCTTCTTTAGGCGTGAGCACGGCCACTGCCGGTGGCACCACTGCGGCATTGACACAGCAATCACCCTGACGCCCGGTGCTGACAGCGATGCAGTCGCTCCGTAGCGTGGATGCACTCCGCCACGGGACCATGGCGAGCCCAGCAGTCACAGACCGCTCCCTGGTGGTTGACCTGCGGGATGTGGGGTTGGCGTCGATCCCCGAGGTGGGAGGCAAGAACGCCTCCCTTGGGGAGATGATCCGTGAGCTCAGCGCCGTTGGGCTCCGCGTCCCTGGAGGGTTTGCCACCACCGCGGTGGCCTATCAGCGTTTCCTGGATACCGGTGAGCTCAGGGAGCAGCTCGATCAGCTGTTGGGCGATCTTGATCCCGCTGACCTTGCATCGCTCCAACGCCAGGGCGCCGCAGCCCGGGGACTGGTCTTGGCCACCCCCCTACCTCCAGATCTCCAAGAGGCGATCCTTGTGGCCTACCGCGCGATGGGATCCCCGTCGGTAGCGGTCCGCTCGAGTGCGACTGCAGAAGATTTGCCCCAGGCCTCCTTTGCAGGGCAGCAGGAGACCTACCTCAATGTGTTCGGCGAGCAGGATCTGATTCAGGCCTGCCATCGCTGCTACGCCTCCCTGTTCACCGACAGGGCGATCTCCTATCGCCAACTGAACGGTTTTGAGCATCGCAGCGTGGCCCTTTCGATCGGGGTTCAGCGGATGGTCCGCTCAGATCTGGCTTGCTCAGGAGTGATGTTCAGTCTCGACACGGAGTCGGGATTCCGCGAGGCGGTCCTGCTGACCGCCGCCTATGGGCTCGGCGAAAACGTCGTCCAGGGGGCCGTCAATCCGGATGAATACCTCGTGTTCAAGCCCACCCTGCGGCAGGGATTCGCGCCGATCGTCAGTCAACGACTCGGTGAGAAGGCCATCCGCATGGTCTACGGAGAAGGCGGTTCCACCCGGAATGAGGAGGTGTCTCCCCCCGACCGTCAACGCTTTGCCCTCACCCATTCCGAGGTCCTGGAACTGGCCCGCTGGGCCTGTCAGATCGAAGAGCACTACAGCAGGCAACGCGGCCAGCCCACGCCGATGGATATCGAGTGGGCCAAGGATGGCTCCACCGGTGAGCTGTTCATCCTGCAGGCCCGACCTGAAACCGTCGAATCCCGTCGTGACGCCTCAGTGATGCGGACGTGGCATCTCGACCATCACGATGCGGACCTCCTCTGCAGCGGCAGAGCCATCGGGGCATCGGTCAGCAGTGGCAAGGCCCGAATCCTGCACCACCCCTCTGAAATCAACCGCTTCGAGAGCGGTGATCTGCTGGTGACCGATCGCACCGACCCTGACTGGGAGCCAATCCTCAAGCGTGCCAGTGGAGTGGTGACCAACCAGGGTGGACGCACCTGCCATGCCGCCATCATCGCCCGTGAGATGGGCATCACCGCGATTGTCGGGGCAGGGAATGCCACCGAACAGATCCCTGATGGTGAGCTGATCACCGTCAGTTGCTGTGAGGGAGATGAGGGCCGGGTCTATCGCGGCGCAGTTCCGTTCCACATGGACGAGCGTGACGTTGGCCAGTTGCCCAGCACCAAGACCAAGATCCTGATCAACATCGGCAACCCAGAGGAGGCGTTCAACCTCGCCTCGATCCCCTGTGACGGGGTGGGATTGGCGCGTCTTGAATTCATCATCGCCAACCACATTCGGGTTCACCCCATGGCCCTGCTCGAGCCGGAGCGGGTGACTGATTCAGAAGAGAAAGCGGCGATTGCACAACTCACCTCCGCCTATGCCAGTGGTGCGGAGTACTACATCGAACGTCTCTCCCAGGGCATGGGTCGGCTCGCCGCAGCGTTTTTCCCCAGACCCGTGATCCTGCGCTTCTCCGATTTCAAGAGCAATGAATACGCGAAGTTGCTCGGGGGACGTTGGTTTGAGCCCTCTGAGGAGAACCCGATGATCGGCTGGCGCGGTGCCTCGCGCTACTACGCCCCAGCATTTCGGGAGGCCTTCGGCCTGGAGTGCCAGGCCCTGCGCCGTGTGCGGGATCAGATGGGTCTGTGCAATGTGATCCCGATGGTGCCGTTCTGCCGCACCCCTGAGGAAGGTGATCGGGTGCTGCAGGAAATGGCCAAACACGGCCTGGTCCGTGGCGAGGGGGATCTGCAGGTGTACGTGATGTGCGAATTGCCGAGCAACGTCATCGCCGCGCGGTCCTTCGCTGAGCGATTTGATGGATTTTCAATCGGCTCCAATGACCTCACCCAGCTCACCCTGGGATTGGATCGTGATTCCGCGCTGGTGGCGGATCTGTTTGATGAACGCCACCCTGCGGTCCTGGAGATGATCCGCATGGCGATCCGCACCGCGAAGGATTGCGGCCGCAAGGTGGGGATCTGTGGTCAAGCACCGAGCGACCATCCCGAATTCGCAGCCTTTCTGGTCCAGGAGGGGATTGATTCAATCAGCCTCAATCCCGATGCCGTCATCAACACCCGCATCGCCGTAGCGGCGTTGGAGCAGGAGATCCTCTGAGGGCAGCTGTCAGCACCAGCGTCTGTTCCTAGCTTGCGGGAAGGCCGAGCTGAGTCCATGCCGCAGGACTTTGAGCAGCTGGATCCGGTGCTGCGACGACATCAGTTTCGAGCCGATGCCCTGCTGGAGGTGTTGGCGGCCGCCCAGCGGAGCTACGGCTACCTGAGTGCCCCACTGCTGCGTCACGTGGCCACCAGCCTGCGGCTGCCCTTGAGCCGAGTCCAGGGGACCGCCAGTTTTTATCACCTGTTTCGCTTCACCCCCCCTCCGCGACACCAATGCCTTGTCTGCACCGGGACCGCCTGCCACGTGCAGGGAGCGGGCGGGTTGTTGCAGGAGTTGAAACAGCATCTCAACTGCCCTGAACTCGACATCGGCGAAGTGCGCTGCGTTGGCACCTGCAGTGGTGCTCCGCTGGTGCTCGTGGATGGGGAGATCTGGAACCACCAGCGGGCTCCGGCCCTGATCGAGGCCCTACAGGAGCTACTCCAGTGACGGCCTGCTTGCGCTTCTGCACCTCCGCAGGCTGCGCCAGCCGCGGGGCAATGGCGCTCCTGGATCGCTGCGCTGAGGTGGCTCAGCAGCCGGGCAGCGGGATCACGGTCAAGGGGGTGGGGTGCCATGGGCCCTGCAGTGACGGTCCCCTGTTCAGCGTTGCCTGTGGCGATGAGGTACGGCTGATCTCGGTGCAGTCGAGCTCGGCCTCAGAACTGGCGATGGAGTTACAGGAGGCCCTCAGCCGTGGATCGCTCCGGGAGTGGGTCCCACGGGGTTGCCGGTCCCTCGATCCGCAGTCGCCATTTCTGGCCCTCCAACGGCGGATCGTGCTGGAGCGCTGCGGGCAGATCGATCCTGAGGATCTGAGCGATGCGGAATCCGCAGGGGCCTACCAACAACTCAACGCCGTCCTGGCGGCGAACAATCCCGAGGCGGTGATTGATCTGGTCCGCCGCAGCGGCCTGCGTGGTCGTGGTGGCGCCGGCTATCCCACCGGGTTGAAGTGGGCCACGGTTGCAGCGATGCCTGGTGCCGAAAAACGGCTGGTCTGCAACGCCGATGAAGGTGACCCCGGGGCATTCATGGACCGCACCATCCTCGAGGGTGATCCCCACAGCGTGCTTGAGGGGATGGCCATCGCCGCCTTCGCGGTTGGCGCTCAGCATGGCTTCATCTACATCCGCGCTGAATACCCCCTGGCGATTGCCCGGCTGCGGCGTGCCATTGCTCAGGCCCAGCAGCAGGGTTGGCTTGGAACCACGATCGCTGGGAGCCGTTTCTCCTTTGACCTCGAACTGAGGGTCGGTGCCGGTGCCTACGTCTGCGGTGAGGAGACCGCTCTGATCCATTCGATCGAGGGACAGCGAGGGGTGCCCCGCCCCAGGCCTCCCTACCCCGCCGAGCACGGGGTGTTTGGCCTGCCCACCTTGATCAACAACGTGGAGACCTACGCCAACATCCCCGTCCTCCACAGGCTTGGGCTGGAGCGCTACGGCGTTGGCACCAAGGTGTTTTCACTCACCGGGCATGTCAGCCGCAGCGGTGTGATTGAGGTGCCGATCGGGACGAGTCTGCGGACGATTGTGGAGACCATGGCGGGTGGCCCCCCCGACCACAAACCGATCAAAGCGGTCCAGACCGGCGGTCCTTCGGGTGGTTGTATCCCAGCGGCCGCCCTCGACACACCCGTCGACTACGACAGCCTTCAGGCCCTCGGAACAATCATGGGTTCCGGCGGCATGGTGGTGATGGATAGCACCACCAACATGGTGGATGTGGCGGCCTACTTCATGGCCTTCAGCCGTGAGGAATCCTGCGGCAAATGCATCCCCTGCCGCACGGGCACCGTGCAGCTGGAACTCCTGCTGCGAAAGCTCCTGGCGCGCAAGGCCACTGTCGCCGATCTCGAGCAACTGGAGCGCCTGTCCGAGACGGTGAGGGACGCCAGCCTGTGCGGCCTCGGCCAAAGCGCCCCCAAGCCGGTGCTGAGCACCCTGCGGCATTTCCGCGCTGACTACCTGGCTCTGCTGCAGCCGCTGGAGGCGAGTCGATGAGTGTCTGCACCCTCAGGATTGACGACCAGGACGTCGCCATTGCTGCGGGTAGCACGGTGCTGCAGGCGATTCGCTCAGCTGCGATTGCAGTACCCACCCTTTGCCATCTGGATGGTCTCTCCCCTGTGGGCGCCTGCAGGCTCTGCCTTGTGGAGGTGGAGGGCTCGGAGAGGTTGCTGGCGGCCTGTGTGACGACCGTTCAAGACGGCATGCGGATTCACACCAACAGCAGCCGTCTGCAGGAGATGCGCCGCACGCTGATCGAACTGTTGTTCAGCGAAGGCAATCACATCTGCGCGATCTGCGTCGCCAACGGACAGTGCGAGCTCCAGGATCTGGCGGTACGGGTCGGGATGGATCACAGTCGATTCAGCTACCGCTACCCCAACCGCTGCGTTGACCTCAGCCATCCGCAGTTTGGTCTGGATCACAACCGCTGCATCCTCTGCACCCGCTGCGTGCGGGTGTGCGATGAGGTGGAGGGCGCCCACGTTTGGGATGTGGGATGGCGCGGGGAGCACTGCCAGATCATCTCCGGGTTGGCGGAACCCTGGGGAGCTGTCGAGGCCTGCACCAACTGCGGCAAGTGCATCGAGGTCTGTCCGACGGGAGCCCTGTTCCACAAGGGGGAGGGCACCGATGAAAAGCACGGCCATCCAGGCCGCCTGGCGGCCTTGGTCCAGGGCAGATCCCGGCAGGAGCTGGAGCCATGAGCGCCGCCAAGCCTCGCAAGCGTCTGGCGACTGTCTGGCTGGCCGGTTGTTCCGGATGCCACATGTCGTTCCTGGACCTCGATGAATGGCTGTTGGAGCTCGCCCAGCACGCTGACATCGTCTACAGCCCGGTGGCGTCGGATCAAAAGCGCTACCCCCCCGCTGTGGACATCGCCCTTGTCGAAGGAGGAGTGGCGAACAGTGACAATCTCGCCCTGTTAAAGACGGTGCGGGCCAATACCAAGGTGCTCGTCAGTTTTGGTGACTGCGCCATCCACGCCAATATCCCGGGCATGCGAAACATGCTGCAGGGAGCTGACCCGGTCCTCCGACGCGCCTATCTCGATCTCGCCGATTCCAGTGCGCAGTTGCCCCACGCTCCGGGCTTGATCCCGGAGCTGCTGGATCAAGTGCTCCCCGTCCATGAACTGGTACCGGTCGACGTTTACCTGCCCGGCTGTCCCCCCTCTGCCGATCGGATCCGCACCGTTCTCGAGGCTCTCTTGCAGGATCGCCGACCTGATCTCAGCAGGGCCGGCGAGATCCGGTTCGGATGAGGAGGCGTAGCGGATGAGTACGAGGCGAACCATCCAGATTGATCCGGTGACCCGAATTGAGGGGCACGCCAAGATCTCGATCCATCTTGGTCCTGACGGCTTGGTGGAGACAGCCCGGTTCCACGTGACGGAATACCGGGGCTTTGAAAAGTTCTGCGAGGGCCGCCCCTTCACGGAGATGGCGGCGATCACCGCTCGCATCTGCGGGATCTGCCCCGTCAGTCATCTGCTCGCGGCAGCCCGCACGGGGGACAAGATCTTGGCGGTGTCGATCCCACCTGCAGCAGAGAAGTTGCGCCGGCTGATGAATCTGGCGCAGATCATCCAATCCCATGCCCTCTCGTTCTTTCACCTCAGCAGTCCCGATTTCCTGCTGGGCTGGGACAGTGATCCGCAGCAGCGCAATATTTTTGGGCTGATCTCCGCCAATCCGGAGCTGGCCCGCGGAGGTATCCGGCTGCGGCAGTTCGGACAGGGGGTGATCGAAGCCCTTGGTGGTCGCAAGATCCATGCCGCCTGGGCTGTCCCAGGGGGTGTCCGCGCCCCCCTATCCGCCAAAACCCGCGATCAGATCACCGCTGGGCTCCCCGAGGCCCACGCGGTCGTGAGGCAGGGGTTGGATGTGTTGAAGCAGCTGTTGGATCAGCACCTCCGCGAGGAGTTGCATGTGTTTGGGGAGTTCCCCTCCCTGTTCCTCGGACTGGTTGGCAAAGGCGATCGTTGGGAGCACTCCAGTGGCGGCGATTGCGCTGGAGTTCGCGTCATGGACAGCGATGGCTCAGTGGTCGCTGATGGCCTCAGTGAGGACGACTACGCCTCTTATCTCTCGGAGGCGGTGGAGCCCTGGAGCTATTTGAAATTCCCCTATTTCAAAGCCCTTGGACCGGAGGCCGGCAGCTACAGGGTGGGGCCGCTCGCGCGTCTGAATCTGTGTGAGCGGATCGGTAGTGAACAGGCCGATCGGGAACTCCTGGAGTACCGCGATCGCGGTGGTCGTGTGGTGACGGCCTCGTTTCTTTATCACCTGGCTCGGTTGATCGAAATCCTCGCCTGCCTCGAGCAGATGGAACGGCTGCTCGACGACCCCGAGATCCTCGCCACCCATGTGCGTGCCAGGGCGGAGGTGAACTGTTTTGAGGCCGTGGGCATCAGTGAGGCGCCGCGCGGCACCCTGCTGCACCACTACTGCGTTGATGAGAACGGCTTGATTGAGCGGGTGAATCTGATCATCGCCACGGGACAGAACAACACGGCGATGAACCGCACGATCACGCAGATCGCCAAGCATGACCTGACGGCCGCGGAGCTGGCGCAGCCTCAATTGAAGGAGGCCCTGCTCAATCGCATTGAGGCGGGCATTCGTTGTTTTGACCCCTGCCTCTCCTGCAGCACCCACGCCTCGGGTTCGATGCCGATGCGGGTTCAGTTGTTCGGAGCCGATGGCGCCCTGCTCGATCAGGTGTCACGCGGATGAGCCAGTCCAAAGCGTCATTGCTGATCGGCATCGGCAATCGCCTGCGGGGGGATGACGGCGCTGGTTATCGGCTGGCGGAAGCCCTCTCCCTTGATCCGCCCAAGGGTGTCCAGGTGATCGCAACCCAACAACTGACCATGGAGCTCTCGGCAACGCTGGCGGCCTCGCAGCGCGTGCTGTTTGTTGATGCCACCCTCGATCCCGAGCGTTGCTGCCGCTGGTCGGCTCCGTGCCTGGAGGCGATGGATGTGACTGCGCTCCAGGCTGTAGGCCTGAGTCATCAGCTGACCCCCGAAGCCCTGCTGGCGGCGACCGATGCCCTGTACCACTGCGCCCCGAAGGCCTGGCAACTGTTGCTCCCTGGCCTGAACTGGGGCCACGGCGATGCCCTCTCCCCACTGACGGAAGCGGCCGTCTCCGCCTCACTGCCGTTGGTCAGGGCCTGGAGCAGAGCTCATGCATGAACTGGCCCTGATCGAGGAGTTGTGCCTGCTGGCCGCTGACAGTGCAGCGCAGCAGGGGGCAACGACCATTCACAGCCTGCAGGTGCGGATCGGTGATCGCGCAGGCGTGGATGCAGCCGCCCTGCAGATGGCTTTTGCCGTTCTGGCCCAGCACCCCCGCTGGAGCGGCACCAAGTTGGAGCTCGAGGTGGTGACAACCCGTTGTTTCTGCCCACACTGCAAGCAGGCCTTTACGCCGTTGGATGTGATTCATCTCTGCCCGCAGTGCGGATCACTCTCGACGCATCTGCTGCAGGGGCGAGAGCTGGAACTCGTCTCGATGGAGGTGTCGTAGATGTGCGGGCACTGCGGCTGTGACGTCCCGGTCGTGCCCCGTCGCATCGACCTGCAGCGAAACCTGCTGGAGCGCAACGACAACCAGGCCCTGCTCAATCGCCTCCACTTCTCGGAGCACGGGCTTCTGGCGGTGAATCTGATGTCAGCCCCGGGATCAGGCAAGACAGCCCTCCTCGAGGAGCTGGCGCGTCGCTGGCCCCAAAGGCCCCTCGGGGTGATCGTTGGTGATCTTGCAACTGACAACGACGCCAGGCGCCTGCAACAGGCCGGTGCCCGAGCCCATCAGATCCGCACCGGTGATCTCTGTCACCTTGAAGCGTCTCAGGTGGCTTTGGCCTTTGCTCAACTCGAGCACAGCGGGATGAACCTGCTGGTCATCGAAAACGTGGGCAATCTGGTCTGCCCCGCAGCCTTTGATCTGGGAGAGAGCCTGAGGTTGGTCCTCTTTTCAGTCACGGAAGGGGAAGACAAACCACTCAAATACCCAGGCCTGTTTCAACGGGCCGATGCCGTGGTGATCAGCAAGATCGACCTGGCGGAGGCAGCCGGATTTGATCGGCAACTGGCCCTCGACAACCTTCAGGCGGTAGCCCCCCACGCGCAGCTGTTTGAAACCTCCGCCCGCAGCGGGGCGGGGCTCGCGGCACTGCTGGGGTGGTTGCAGGATGCGCTCCCCTCTTGAGCAGGGCCCAGACGAGCTGGGCCTCAGACTTGAGCTTCGGGGGCTCGTGCAGGGGATTGGCTTTCGCCCGCAGATGCTCCACAGGGCCTGCAGTCTTGGCTTAACGGGATGGGTCGCGAACAGCGGCGAGGGGGTGGTGATCGAAGCCCAGGGGCCCCGCCCGGCGCTGGAGCGGTACGTAAGGCAACTGATCGAGGAGCCCCCAGAGCTCAGCCGAATCACGGCACTGCAGCAGATCTGGCTTCCGATCCGGCAGCGGTATCCGGGCTTTGAAATCGCCCCTCCGCTGCAGCAAGGCAACGCCTCTGCCCTGCTGAGCCCCGATCTGGCCTTGTGCAGGGACTGTGAAGGCGAACTGCGGGATCCAGGCAATCGCCGCTGCAACTATCCCTTCATCAGCTGCACCCAGTGCGGACCGCGCTACAGCGTCGTGCGGGAGCTCCCCTTT
Source organism: Vulcanococcus sp. SFB_649D_100_25 (assembly GCA_030833825.1). Taxonomy (GTDB): domain Bacteria; phylum Cyanobacteriota; class Cyanobacteriia; order PCC-6307; family Cyanobiaceae; genus Vulcanococcus. The sequence continues at coordinate 13,139 of JAURGL010000012.1, forward strand.
GAGCGCGATGCCACCAGTTACGGGGACTTTCCGCTTTGTTCAGCCTGTGACCGGGAGTATCGCGATCCGCAGAACCGGCGCTTTCATGCCCAGACCATCAGTTGCCCCGTCTGCGGCCCCCAACTGCAGTGGAATGGCTCACCGCAGGATGTCGATGCGGCCCTGACGGCAACTGTGGCGGCACTAGAGCAGGGAGAGATCGTTGCGATCAAGGGCATCGGTGGCTTCCAGCTGCTCGCCGATCCCCGTTCGCCTGAGGCCCTCCACAAGCTTCGCCAGCGCAAGGGGCGCCCGGACAAGCCTCTCGCACTCCTGAGCACGGAGGCCTGGGTTCGCGATCTCTGTGTGATGACAGACCATGAGGCGGAGCTGTTCGCCTCGCGGGCAGCGGCGATTGTCCTGATGCGCCGCCGCCCTGATGCATGCGTGGATCCAGGCGTTGCAGGGAGCAGCCCGTGGCTTGGGGTGATGCGCCCCGCCTCCGCTCTGCAGTTGCTGGTGTTGGAGGGCTTTGGGCGTCCGTTGGTGGCCACCAGCGCCAACCGTTCGGGCGAACCGATCTGCAGCGGGGTCGGCGATGACCACCGCCTGAAGCCTCTCTGCGATGGGGTCCTCAGCCATGACCTAGCGATCGTGAATCGCATCGATGACAGCGTCATCCGTGCAGCCGCCGGGTCAGTCCTGGTGCTGAGGCTGGGACGGGGCTTAGCTCCTGTCGCCCTTCCAAGCGAGGTTGCTCAGGCTGGTGCTGCGCTGGCGATGGGAGCCCAGATGAAGGCGGCGGTGGCGTTGCGCCAGAGAGATCAGCTGGTGCTCAGCCCTGATCTCGGCGATGCATCCAGTACTGCTGGCACGAAACACCTGGAGGACACAAGCGACCAATGGCTCCATCGCCATCAGCTGCGTCCACGGCGCATCGCCTGCGACAAGCACCCCGCCTACCACTCCAGTGAGAGCGCGCGGGAGCGAGCGAAGGCCCAGTCCACGGATCTCAGCACTGTCCAACACCACCACGCCCATCTCCTGGCGGTGATGGCGGAGCATGCGTTGAAAGGGTCTGCGCTCGGGGTTGCCTGGGACGGCAGTGGATTTGGTGATGACGGCACCCTTTGGGGAGGTGAACTGCTGCAGGTCACCTCCTCCAGCAGTCAGCGGTTGGGACACCTGCGGCCCTTCCCCCTGCCGGGCGGTGAGCGCGCCATTCGGGAGCCCCGCCGGGTGGTCCTGGGACTGCTGCGGGAGGCCTATGGGTCCGCCTGGCGGCAACGCCTGCAGCAGCTGCCAACGCTGGAGTGGTGCCACAGCTTTGATCCAGGCGAACTGAACCTGCTGGAGCGGGGGCTGGAGACGGGCGTCAGCGGGGTGCTCTGCAGCAGCGTTGGCCGCTTGTTTGATGGTGTCGCCGCCCTACTGGATCTGCGGCAGGTCTGCAGTTATGAGGCCCAGGCTGCGATGGCACTGGAAGGCCTCGCCGAAACGGCTGCCCCGCAGCAGTCCAGCTACAGCCTCCCGCTCGTGGGTTCAGAGCCGTTCCTCTGGGATTGGCAGCCGATGCTGGAGCAGATCCTGCGGGATCGGGAGCAGGGCCGCTCCTGTGCCGCCATGGCCCGTTCCTTCCACCAGGGTCTGGCCGAGGCCCTGGCATCTGCGGCCGAACGTCTTCAGAGCCGTCAGATCCTGCTGGCGGGAGGATGTTTCCAGAACCGACTGCTCCTGGAGTTGAGCCTTGCGGCCCTGCAGAGCAAGGGCATCGAGGCGTTCTGGAGCCAGAGACTGCCCAGCAACGATGCCGCGATTCCGATTGGCCAGTTGATGGCATTGCCGTAGATCCACGGCTGCCGGCTTCTGGCCCCCTGCCTATAACCACAACAACGGGGCTAGGAGCGCCATGTGCCTGGCAGTTGCCGGTCAGTTGGTGAGCACCAACGACCACCCAGACCCCCTATGGCGCATGGGGGATGTGGACTTCAGCGGAGTGCTGAGGCAGGTGAGCCTGGCCTGTGTCCCTGAAGCACGCGTCGGTGATCAGGTGCTGGTGCACGTGGGCATCGCCCTCAAGGTGGTGGAGCCGGACTGATGCAGCAGGAGCAGGCCTGGCTGGATGGCAACGAGGCGGTGGCCCGGGTCGCCTATCGCCTCAATGAGGTGATGGCGATCTATCCGATCACCCCCGCCTCAGCGATGGGGGAATGGGCCGACGCCTGGGCGAGTGAGGGCCGCCCAAACCTCTGGGGTCAGATCCCCCAGGTGGTGGAAATGCAAAGCGAGGCGGGAGCCGCAGGGGTGGTCCACGGAGCCCTCCAGGCCGGCTGCCTCACGACCACCTTCACGGCATCCCAGGGCCTGCTGTTGATGCTGCCCAATCTGTACAAGATTGCCGGAGAGCTCAACGCAGCCGTCATTCATGTGGCATCGAGGGCCCTCGCCACATCAGCCCTCTCGATCTTCGGTGACCACAGCGATGTGATGGCAACCCGGGGCAGTGGCTGGGCGCTGCTCTGTTCGGCCTCGGTGCAGGAAGCGGCGGACATGGCTGCGATGGCGACGGCCGCAACGTTGCAGGGACGTGTCCCGATCCTGCATGTCTTTGATGGCTTCCGCACCTCCCATGAAATCCAGCGGGTTGCCTTGATCGAGGACGCCACGCTGCGGGCCCTGATCGATGAGCAGAGAATTGCTGAGCACAGGGCCAGAGGCCTGACGCCTGAGCGACCGGTGCTGCGGGGCAGCAGCATGAACCCCGATGTCTGCTTCCAGGCCAGGGAAGCCGCGAACCCCTACTACGACGCGATGCCCGCCATCCTTCAGGCGGTGATGGATCGCTTCGCGGCGCTGAGCGGGAGGAGATACAGGCTCTACGACTACGAAGGTGATCCGCATGCCGAGCGCGTGATTGTGCTGATGGGCAGCGGCTGTGAGACAGCGGGCAGCACCGCAGCGGCCCTGAACCGTGAGGGTGAGCGGGTGGGTGTGTTGAAGGTCCGTCTTTACCGACCCTTCAGTGGCGCCGATCTGGTGGCGGCACTGCCAACAACGACCCGGGCGATCGCGGTTCTTGATCGCTGCAAGGAGCCTGGAAGCCAAGGGGAACCGCTCTATCTCGATGTGCTGGCCGCCATCACGGAGCACTGGAGCGGCTCGACGCGCCCGCTGATCAGGGGCGGTCGCTACGGCCTGGCCTCCAAGGACTTCACCCCGGCCATGGTGAAAGCCGTCTACGACAACCTCGCCTGCGGGACTCCCGCAAATCATTTCAGTGTGGGGATCGTCGATGACCTCACCCATCGCTCCCTCCCTGTCGCAGAGGGCTTCGAGGTGGAACATCCCGACTGCCTGCGGGCGGTGTTTGTTGGCCTCGGTTCCGATGGCACGGTGGGCGCCAACAAGAACACCCTCAAGATCGTCGGTGAGGCCACCGGTCTGCACGGTCAGGGCTACTTCGTCTACGACTCGAAGAAGGCGGGTTCGGTCACGGTGTCGCACCTGCGCTTCAGCCCGGAGCCGATCCGCTCCAGCCATCAGATCCAGACGGCCCAGCTGGTGGCCTGCCACCACTGGGATTTCCTCGCTCAATTTGACCTCCTCGATCTGGCCTGCGACGGCGGGACCCTGCTGCTGAACAGCCCCTATCCCCTGGAGCAGTGCTGGAGTCAGCTGCCCCTTCGCGCTCAGCAACACATTCGGCGCAAACAACTGCGCGTGTTCGTCGTCAATGCAGCGGCCATTGCCGAGGCCCATGGGCTGGGACGCACGATCAACACGGTGATGCAGGCCTGCTTCTTCGCCGTCTCCAAGTTGTTGCCCCTCAACGAGGCCGTTGCGGCGATGGGTGCAGCGATCGAGCGCAGCTATGGACGCAAGGGACAGGCGGTGGTGGAGGCGAACCTGGCTGTCATCGAGGAGGCGATCGCCGGGCTGCAGGAGCTGCCCCTGCCCAGCGACGGAGCGGATGCCCTGGAGCTGCCCCTGGCACCGCTCCCGATCTCCACGGAGATGCAGAAGGCCCCGAGTGCAGTGCGCGAGTTGGTGCTCCCGCAACTGCAGCGGCGTGGCGACGAGCTCCCGGTGAGTGCCCTTCCCTGTGACGGGAGCTTCCCGACGGGGACCAGTCAGTGGGAAAAGCGCAACATCGCCGAGCAGGTCCCCGTTTGGGAGCCCGACCTCTGCGTGCAGTGCGGCAAGTGTGTGATGGTCTGCCCCCACGCGGTGATCCGCGCCAAGGAGGCGGATCCCGCAGCCCTGGCCGCCGCCCCGGACGGCTTCCGTTCCGCCCCGGCCCGGGATCCCCAGTGGAGCGGCCAGGCCTTCACCATCCAGGTCTCGGCACAGGACTGCACCGGTTGCAGCATCTGCGTGGAGGTCTGCCCGGCAAGGGACCGGAACAGCCCACGACGCAAGGCCCTGAATATGGCTCCGCAGCGGCCCCTGCGGGAGGCCAGCCGGGAGCATTGGCCCTTCTTCATGGCCCTGCCAGAGGCGGATCGGCGTGATCTGAAGCTCACCCACATCAACCAGCAGCAGCTGCAGCGGCCGCTGTTCGAGTTCTCAGGGGCCTGCGCCGGATGCGGTGAAACCCCCTACCTGAAATTGGCCAGCCAGTTGTTCGGTGATCGGATGGTGGTGGCGAACGCCACGGGTTGCTCGTCGATCTACGGAGGAAATCTCCCCACCACTCCCTGGTCGACCAACGCGGAGGGCCGCGGTCCGGCCTGGAGCAATTCCCTGTTTGAAGACAACGCCGAATTCGGCTACGGATTCCGCGTTGCCTTTGATCAACAGCGCGATCGGGCCACTCAGTTGGTGCAGGCCCTTCAGGCAGCCCTGCCTGGGGAGCTGGTGACCCAACTCCTCACGGCTGACCAGAGCGATGAAGCGGGTATCCATGAGCAGCGGCAGCGTGTGAGCACGCTCAAACGCCTCCTGGGCGCTCTGGACGGCGCCGAGGCAGCAGAGCTCAAGGCGATCGCCGACACCCTGGTGAAACGCAGCGTCTGGATCGTCGGTGGCGACGGCTGGGCCTACGACATCGGCTTTGGTGGCCTGGACCATCTGCTCTCAGGCACCCGTGATGTGAATGTGCTGGTGCTGGACACGGAGGTGTATTCGAACACCGGCGGGCAGATGTCCAAGGCAACCCCCAAGGGAGCGGTGGCGAAGTTCGCCAGCGGCGGTAAGCAGACCGCCAAGAAAGATCTGGGGCTGATGGCCATGACCTATGGCCACGTCTATGTCGCGAGCGTGGCGATGGGGGCCCGCGATGAGCACACCCTGCGCGCCTTCCTCGAGGCGGAGTCCTACCCAGGACCCTCCTTGATCCTTGCCTACTCCCATTGCATTGCCCATGGCATCGACATGGCGCGGGGAATGGCCCACCAGAAACAGGCCGTTGATTGCGGCCGTTGGCTGCTCTACCGGCACGACCCAAGGCGGAACCCGCCGCTTCAGCTCGACTCCCGCACCCCGAGCCTGCCATTGGAGCAGGCCCTGGAGAGCGAAAATCGCTTTCGGATGTTGCGTTACAGCCATCCCGATCAGGCTCGCCAACTCGCCCAAGAGGCAGCTCTGGAGCTCAGGCAACGCTGGGCGCTGTACCAGCAGCTGGCAGGGGGGCCGCAGCCATGAGCGCTCCCGCTGAACCCTCCCTTGCCAGCACCTATCTCGGACTGCAACTGCGCACTCCGTTGGTGGTTGGTGCCGCTGCTCCGCTCAGCACAGACCTGGACCGCCTCGTGGCGCTTGAGGTTGAGGGGGCAGGTGCCGTGGTCCTGCATTCGCTCTTCCTCGATCAAATCGAGCGCGATTGGCAGGAGTGGTGGCACCACCAACAGCACAGCAGCGAGAGCCATCCAGAAGCGCTGAGCTACCGGCCCGCCCCTGAGCCCATCCACCTTGGACTGGAGGGATACCTCGAGGAGATCCGCAGGGCCACCTCCCGCCTCTCGATTCCTGTGATCGCCAGCCTCAACGGCAGCCATGGGGGAGCTTGGATCGAAGCAGCACAGGCGATTGAGGCCGCCGGTGCCGATGCCCTGGAGCTCAACCTCTACAGCGTTCCAAGTGACACCGGTGCAGACAGTGCCTCGATCGAGCGGGAGCAACTGCAGATCGTCGAGCAAACCGCCCGCGCCATCGACATCCCCCTGGCGGTCAAGCTCAGTCCCTGGTACACCGGACTGGCGGCGATGGCCCGCAGCCTTGAGGCCGCAGGCGCCAGGGGTCTGGTGCTGTTCAACCGCTTCTACCAACCGGATCTGGACATCGAGACCATGCAGACGGTGTCCCACCTCGAGCTCAGTGGCCCCGCAGATCAGCGGCTCCCGCTGCGCTGGATCGGCCTCCTGCATGGCCGCCTCGGTCTCGAGATGAGCGCTTCCGGTGGCATCGCATCAGGGGAGGATGTGCTGCGCATGCTCCTGGTGGGCGCGCAGGTGACCCAGGTGGTCAGTGCACTGCTGCGCCACGGGCCTGGACAGCTGCGGCAGATGTGCCAGGAGCTCACGCAATGGATGGTGGAGCATGGGGTCGCCGAGCTCCAGCAGATCCGCGGCAGTCTGAGCCAGCAGCGTTGCCCGGATCCCGAGGCATTTGAGCGGGCCCAGTACATCCGGGCCCTGAGCAGCTACAGCCTTCCGGCAGAGCAGCTGCTGCG
>JAURGL010000130.1 GCA_030833825.1 Vulcanococcus sp. SFB_649D_100_25
GGGCATCAATACCGCCGAAGCGGTGAAACTGGCGGAAGCAGAAAAGCACATGCCGCGTCTGCAGTCATCCTCTACCGCTAGACACGCTGGAGACAACGAACAAGTCGATCGACAAAAACCGTTGCAGCCTTAGCCGTCCAGGAGAACATCCGCCACTTGCCGTACCGCAAGGGGATGAAGGATCAATTGTCGGTGGGTGAAGACCGGCACGGCAACACGACGACCAACGGGCAGCACCGCTCTCCAACCGGGAAAGACCGTGATGTCCGTCGGGCTGTACAGGCTCACGCAGGCCACGTCCTTGAGCTGCTCTTGACCGCGGCGTAGATCACGCAACAAGGGACTTCCCAACTTCATATCGGCAATGCCGGCCATCCAGCGATGGGGCATCAGTTGGGCCGTGAGGGTGCCCTGCTGCGGACTCCCCAGGCAGACAAAGCGACGGGTGCGGCGGTGCCCTTCCCACTCCTGCAGCCAAGTGCGACCGATCAGACCACCCATCGAGAAGCCGAACAGATCGATGGCAGCGTGATCCCCGAAGCGGCCGCGAATCAGGCCATCAAGCTGGGCCGCCAGCACACGAATGGGGGTAGCCCCGAAATGGTGGGGCAGGTGGGGGGCATAGAGGTTGAGATCGGGGCAGCGCCGAAGCAGCTCCTCTTCGAGGCGACGGAATAACCGGGGCGTGTCCCAGAGCCCATGCACAAGCACCAGCGGGCGATCGGTCATGCGGACAGAGCTCAGGCCGCGTGATGGCGGCTCCGTTGCACCCCCACCATGCCCGCAAATCCCGGAACGGGTGCATGGCACTTGCGCAGTTCGATCTGCATGGGCACAGGACCGTAGAGCTGCTCAAGGAGGTTGAGAATGGCCTCACTCCAGTGCTCCAGCGTGAAGCAACGGATCTCCATGGCCTGGCGCTGCAAAGCCTGGATCGCCCTGCTGTAGTCGAGGCTCAGGCTCACATCATCGGCTGCGGCCGTGGCTGCAAGGGACCAGCCAAGGCTGATGTCGAGCTCGAACCACTGGCCCTGCTCACGCTCATGCTCCAGCACCCCCACATGGGCCCAAAGCCTGAGGCCCCGCACGACGATCCGATCCGCCAGGCCCTCCAAGGCACTCACAGCGGCAGATCGCGGTGGGTGAAGGCGCGAACACCACTGGCATAGTCAGCGGCGATGTGCCCGTCACCGCGCAACTGGTAGCGATAGGTGACCAGTCCCTCCAAACCCACTGGACCGCGGGGTGGCAGGGTTTGCGTGCTGATGCCGACCTCGGCTCCAAAGCCGTAGCGGAACCCATCGGCAAAGCGGGTTGAACAGTTCAGATACACCCCGGCGCTGTCGACACTGCGGAGGAACGTCTCAGCTGTGTCGCCGTTGGTGGTGCAGATGGCATCCGTGTGCCTGGATCCATAGCGCCTGATGTGCTCGAGCGCCCCGCTGAGATCGGGCACCACCCGCACCGAGAGCACCAGATCGGAAAATTCAGTTCTCCAGTCCGTCTCATCGGCGGCTTCCGCGACCCCAAGGGCCTGACTGCCCGCATCTCCCCGAAGGCGCACCCCGGCCGCCTGGAACACCGGCAGGGCTTGCTTCAGGAAGTCCGCCGCCGTCTGCTCGTGCAACAGCAGGGTCTCGATCGCATTGCAGGCCGCCGGGTACTGGGTCTTGGCATCGAGGGCAATGCGCACGGCTTGACCCAGATCCACCTCCCGATCGACATACAGGTGGCAAACCCCATCGGCGTGCCCCAAAACTGGAATGCGGGTGTTGTCCTGGATAAACCGCACCAGCTCATTGGAGCCGCGGGGAATGATCAGATCCACCAGACCATCGAGCTTGAGCAGCGCCAAGCTTTCCTCCCTGGAGGTGAGTAGATCCAGGGCCTGAGGGGACACCGCTGAAGCAGCGAGCCCTTTCTGGAGGGCCTCCAGGATGGCTGCACAACTGCGGCTGGCTTCTCGACCGCCCTTAAGGATCGCGCCATTCCCCGATCGAATCGCCAGGGAGGCGATTTGCATGACCGCATCAGGACGGGCTTCAAAAATCACCCCCAACACCCCGAGGGGGACACTGAAACGCTCAAGCACCAGGCCGTCATCCAGTTCCCGGTGCAGCTGGCGCACGCCAACGGGATCGGGGAGATCAGCCACCTGCCGAACCCCAGCGATTGCACCCTCGAGCTTGGCCGCGTCGAGCTTCAGCCGAGCCACCAGGGCCGAGGAGAGGCCATCAGCCGCCGCGGCCTGCAGATCCGCTTGATTGGCGGCGACGATCTGGGCCGCATCGGTTTCCAACGCAGCGGCCATCGCCAGGACCGCCTCCCGGCGCTGCTGATTGCCCAGGCGTCCCAACGCCATCGCCGCTGTTCGCACGCCGGCGGCGCGCTGCAGCAATTCGGGCGACGGATCGGGAACGCTCACAACCTGGCGGATCTCAGCTGTGCATCATCCCAGTCGAGCTTGGCCAAAGCGCTCGAGGGCCAGCCGAGCGGCCCCAAGGCGACCGGCCCCATTCCCCAGGGCGCAGCAACGCAGTTCGAGGCCCTGACGGCTCTCGGCCTGAACCCGCTGCTCCAGCTCCCGTTGTGCGGCGGGCAGAAAATGACGACTAGCGGCGCTGAGACCTCCCCCGACCAGGACCAATTTCGGGGTGAGGACGTAGATCAGGGAACTCAGCCCAATGCCCAGCCAGCGCCCATAGCTCTGCCAGATCGCGAGGGCTTCAGCATCGCCTTGATCAGCACGCCTGCAGAGCTCGCGGGGGTCCAGCTCACTGGCCCTGGAACCGGCACCGGCAGCATCGGCACCCGCAAGGCGCCGCAGGCCGCCGATGCTGCAGTACTGCTCGAGGGAGCCCCTGTTGCCGCTGTTGCAGGGGGGGCCATCAGGGTTGACGCAGATCAAACCGGGCTCGGAGGCGGCTCCGCCATGCCCCGTCAACAGCCGACCTTCCAGCAGGACGCCCCCGCCGACGCCCGTGCCGAGGGTCAGCAGCAGGACATCGCTGTAGCCAGCTGCTGCCCCCTGCCAGGCCTCTCCCATCAAGGCGCAATTCCCGTCGTTCGCCAGGGTCACCCGCCTCTGCAACTGGGGCTCTAACCACTCCGCCAAGGGCACCTGCTGCCAACCCGGGAGATTGATGCAGACCCGGGCCACCCGACCGGCGGCATCCATGGGACCGGGCAGGCCGATCCCAACCCAGGGGGCCCGTCGCTCGGGATCAAGGGTCTCAATCGCCTCCACTAGGGCCATGACGACGGCTCCTGGCATGGAGGGTTGCGGTGTCGGCACCTCCAACTCGGCGAGGAGCGCGCCATCGCGGTCGAAGCGACCCAGCTTGATGGCGGTGCCGCCGAGGTCCACACCGATCAGTTGGGTCATGCCATCAACTTAGAAGCGGAAGAACACCTGCATCTGGGTCTGCCAGCGGGACTCGGTATCAATGGAGGTCTGAATGCCAAGCCAGGGTTTGGCTTGGTAGCGCAGGGTCATCTGCGGGGCGATGTCACTGCGGTTGGGAGCCGCCAGCACCGACGCGTTGAACCGTTCGGTGATGTCGAGACCGATATCGGAGGCCAGGACCAGCTGCGATGGCACCTGCCCGGAACGGTTGGACTCCGCATCGAAATTGTTGGGCAAGACATACGTGGGATAAAGCGCGAAGCTGAGACGTTGCCCGAGCAACTCCGTCAGGCTTCCCACCACCGGCGAGAGCAGGGACTGACCCACCACCGTGGCAAGGGCCGCGCCGGCGTTCGCTCCCACCAGGCCCACCAGGGAGTTCCCACCCACCAGAGCCAGAAGACGATCCTCCGGTAGAGGTGGCGTGCTGGTGAGGCGGATGCTCTGGGCCAGGCGATCAGCGGGGCCTGCGATCTCCACGCGAACCCGCACCAGACGCAACTGGTCAAAGCTGCTGAATGTCCCGTTCAGGTTCCAGTCGTAGATGTTGGATCGATCGGTGCCGGTGGCTACCGGGAGGGAATCGGAGACCCGGGTGCGCAGCACCACGTCGAGGTAGGGGATCAGCCCCAGAGCAGGGGTAAACACCGCCACGTTGGGGGAATCAGGATCGAGGCTGAAGGTGGTGGTGAAAAGGCCGAGCCGGCCACTGAGAAGCCGGACCACTCCACTGATGCGGATGGAGGGATCCAACGGACCGTTCAGGGTCAGCAGGCCGGCGGTGCGGAAGTTGAGCACGTTCGGGACCTCCACCCGCAACTCACGCCCGAACCGCAGCCTCAGCCCGTTGAAGCTCAAGAAGCGAAGGCTTGGGACCGATGCCCGCAGGTCCTGACTGGTGGTGCTCTCCAGCTGCTGCCCCATCACTGAGAGCGGCTGAGTGAAGTCCCAGTTCGATTCCAGCAGAGTCGGCATCG
>JAURGL010000131.1 GCA_030833825.1 Vulcanococcus sp. SFB_649D_100_25
ACCGAATATCGAGACGGCGAGAAAGCGAAGCGGCTTGCCAAAGAAATCGCCCGACTGGTTACACAGCCTTGGGCGATCATGGAGGTTTGCGGTGGCCAGACCCATTCGATCATTCGCAACGGAATCGACCAGATTTTGCCGGATGAAATCGAGATGATCCATGGACCGGGCTGCCCGGTGTGCGTGACGCCGGCCGAGCGCCTCGATGCGGCCCTGGCGCTGGCGGCCCAGCCCGGGGTGATCCTCTGCTCCTACGGCGACATGCTGCGGGTGCCGGGATCCGATGGCCGCGATCTCCTGAGCCTTCGCGCTCAGGGGGCTGATGTGCGCGTGCTGTATTCACCCCTTGATGCGCTGCAGATCGCCCGGGATTGCGCCGATCGCCTCGTCATCTTCCTGGCGGTGGGCTTTGAAACCACCGCCCCCGCGACGGCCCTGCTTGCCCAGCGGGCCCTGGCGGAGGGGGTGACGAACCTCAAGGTTCTGTTGGCCCATGTGCGGGTGGCACCGGTGTTGGATCCTCTGCTCTCGGAAGCCAACTGCGCAGTTCAAGGACTTCTGGCAGCGGGCCATGTCTGCGCGGTGATGGGCGAACAGGAGTACGTGGATTTGGCTCAGCGACACCGTCTGCCGATCGTGGTGACCGGGTTCAGCCCCCAGGCGCTGCTTCAGGGAATCCTGCAGTGTGTCGAGCAACTCGAGGACGGGCGCCATCAACTGGAGAACGCCTACGACGAGGTCGTGGATGCGGAGGGCAACCGTCAGGCCCGTGCCTTGATCCATGCGGTCTTTGAACCATCGGACACCATCTGGCGAGGGCTCGGAGTGGTCCCAGGGGGCGGATACCGATTCCGCTCGCCCTTTGCAGTGTTGGGCCTGAATGAGCCTGGACCACCACCAGGAGGAGCCTGTCCGGATGCCTGTCCCAGTGCCCGAGTGCTGCAGGGTCTGATGCGACCGAGCGAGTGCGCGAGCTTTGCTGGAGCCTGCACGCCGGAGCATCCCCTCGGGGCGCCGATGGTCTCCAGCGAAGGGGCCTGCGCCGCCTACTACCGCTACCACCGCTGAAGCATGGCCAGACCCGATGGAACGATCCAGTTGGGTCACGGCGGCGGTGGCCGGCTCTCACAGCAGTTGATGCAGGAGCTGGTCGTGCCGGTGCTGGGACCTGAGGACGCTGTGTTGCATGACGCTGTGAGGTTGGTGAGTCCGGGATCTCAACTCGCCTTCACGACCGACTCCTATGTGGTCCAGCCCCTGTTCTTTCCCGGGGGGGACATCGGCCGCCTGGCGGTCCTCGGGAGCGTCAACGACCTCTGGATGGCCGGGGCACGGCCCCTGGCCCTCAGTCTTGGCTTGATCCTGGAGGAAGGCCTCGAGCTCGCCGTCCTGGAACGCGTGCTGCAGTCCATCGCGCAGGCCTGCAGGCAGTGCGGCGTGTCCGTGATGACCGGTGACACGAAGGTGGTCGAGCGGGGCAAAGGCGATGGGATCTTCATCAACACCTCCGCCATCGGTGTGGTGGAGCATGACCTGCAGATTCATCCCAGTTCGATCCGGCCGGGTGATGTCCTGCTGGTGAGCGGTGATCTGGGCCGTCATGGCACCGCCATCCTTGCGGCCCGCAAGAGCCTTGGTCTACGCACGGCCCTCGAAAGTGATCTGGCCTCCCTCCAGCCCCCCGTTGAGGCTTTGCTGGCGGCTGGAATCAGGGTGCATTGCCTCAGGGATCTCACCCGTGGCGGGCTGGCGAGCGCCGTGGATGAACTGGCCCGCTCCAGCGCTCACTGCTGTTTGCTTGAGGAAACCGCCATTCCGCTGCACCCCACCGTTGCGGGTGTCTGTGACCTGCTTGGCCTCGATCCCCTGGGCATGGCGAATGAGGGACGCATGCTCGTGGTCTGCCCGCCATCGGATGCAGAGCGGGCGTTGCAGGTTCTGCAGGAGTTTCAGACGGACGCGGCGGTGATCGGCACGGTGGGGGAGCCCTTGGCGGTGGCATCAGCCCTGCAGCGCCGCTATCCCGCCAGCATCCGCAATGCCCTGGGGGTGCTGCGGCCCCTGGATCTGGGCAGTGGTGAACAGTTACCGCGGATTTGTTAGGCGGATCAGCCGCAACACACCGCCTGCCAAGTGGGGATCCATAGCGTCAAGCCAGAGGAATCACTCGGTTGCGGCGATGAAGCACCAGCACATGGCGACCCTGGAGGCGCTGTTCGCCCATCCGGTGCCCCACAACATCCGTCAAGCCTCGGTGGAGGCACTGCTTGTCCATCTGGGTGCCACTGTTCAACACCTCTCAGATCACCGCATGAAGCTGTTGCTCAGCAATGGCTCGTCGATGGTGCTCCATGCTGCGGCGGGACCGATGGCAGCGGATCTCGATGCGGAGGCGGTGCATCGCATTCGCTGGTTCCTGGAGCAGGCCGGGATTACGCCGCAACATCCAGAAGCACCGCCGGCACCGGTGCGCGGCGAACAGGCACGGCGCTTGCTGATCCACCTAGATCACCGTGGTGCGCGGCTCTGGTGGCTCAATGGGGACGATGTCCAGGCAGCGGATCTCAGGCCCCATGGGCTGTGGAGCACAGGACAGCGACTGACGCACCGCCATGACCGTGACCTGAAGGGCCAGCGGGCACCGCTGGACTACGACTACCTCAAGGAGCTCTGCGCCTGCATCGCCGATGCCGACCGGGTCCTGCTCCTGGGGCATGGACACGGACAGAGCGATCTGCGGCAGCTCCTCAAGGACTACATCGCTGAGCATCACCCGTCCCTGGAGTGCCGGTTGGAAACGATCCGCGTTGATGACACGGCCTGCAGCGATGCTGAATTGCTGGCCCTGGCCCACCGCCATTTCGGCAACCTGCCCCATCGCCACCCAGTCCACAGTCCTGGTCAAGAACCTCAAGAAGCGGGCGCCCAGGGCTGAGGGTGGACGCCTCTCCAGCGGAGCAGGGACCCTCCCTGCTGGTTGTTCCATCGTTCAGCGCCGACCCGCGCACCCTGGCCAGCATTGATGGCCTTGAAAGTTGGCCAGAGCGTCAGCTGATTGACCTCAGGGCCCTGCAGCAGCCTGAGTGGCGCGCCATTGTGCTCAGTCCGGTCCCCCTCAGCGAGATCTGCGTTGATGCTGTCCTGGAGTTGATGCCAGCGATGCCGACGCGCTGGCTTCGAGGCCGTCTGCAGTGCATTTCGCTGAACGACCGTTCGAGCCGGGGGTTGAGCGAGAAGCTCCTGGCCAGACCCCAGCTGCTGGCGCAGATCCGCCGACAGCTTGGACCAGGCTCGTTGCTCTCGGCCTACGCCGTGGGGCCTGCGGAGGAGGAACTGGCGGAGCGACTCGGTCTGGCGATCGATGGCACGCCCAGCCATCTGGCGCACTGGGGCAGCAAGGCTGGATCAGCGACGCTGTTCCAGGAGCTGGGTATCCCCCATCCGCGCACCACCGCTGTCTGCCGGAGCATGGCGGAGCTGGCAGAAGCCCTGGAGCAGCTGCTGCTGGAGCACCGGGACATCCAAGCTGCGGTGATCAAGTTGAACCGCATGGCCGGAGGCCGCGGTAATGCCCCACTCCCCCTGGATCCAGGCCCCTGGCGGCTTCTCTCCAAAGGACTGCGGCGTGCCCAGCTCCTGGAGGCCCTCGATCGCCTGGCGATTCCCCTGGCGCATTGGCGTGATGAACTCCGCGCTCAAGGGGCGATCGCCCAGGACCTGATCCAGCGCGGCCGCCTGCATTCACCCAGTGTCCAGCTCCAGATCTCCCCTGATGGATCCGTCGATCTGATCTCCACCCACGAACAATGCCTGGGTGGCATCCACCGTCAGAGCTTCGAGGGGTGCTGCTTTCCAGCGCGCTCCTGCTACCGCAGCGCCTTGATCACTGCCGGCATCGCTGTGGGGAGAGCGTTGTCGCACAAGGGCTGCCGCGGACCGGTGTTAATCGATTGGCTCGCCCAATGGCTCCCGGGGGGTTGGCGTCTCTGGGGTATGGAGATCAACCTGCGCAAGGGGGGCACGACCCATCCGTTCCAGCTAGCGGCCATGGCAACCGGGGCGCAGTTGGATGCAGACAGCGGCGAATTGTGCAGTGCCGATGGGCAACCCATCGTCTACGAAGCCTGCGACAGCTGGC
>JAURGL010000132.1 GCA_030833825.1 Vulcanococcus sp. SFB_649D_100_25
GCAGTTCGTTGATTTCGAGGGCGACCCACTCGCGCTCGCACTTGCTGATCACCTTGGCCACCTGCTTGTTCTTGTCGAGCTCGAGGTGGGGGGGGATGTTGGCCAGACCCGGGAATGCCAGGTTCGCTTCAGCCAATTTCTTGCTCTGCTTGCGCTCGCGGATGGCGACCACATCGCCGGCCTTGCACTGGTAGCTGGGGATGTCCACGACGCGGCCGTTCACGGTCACGTGGCCATGGTTCACCAGCTGACGGGCACCGGGCACGGTGGGGCCGAAGCCGAGGCGGAAGCAAACGTTGTCGAGGCGGTTCTCGAGCAGCTTGAGCAGGTTGGTTCCGGTGGAACCCTCCTGGGCGCGCGCTTTCTTCACGTAGCGCACGAGCTGACGCTCGGAGATGCCGTAGTTGAAGCGAAGCTTCTGCTTCTCTTCGAGGCGGATGGCGTATTCGGAGCGCTTGCGACGGGCTTGGCCGTGCTGACCGGGGGGATAAGACCGCTTGGCGGACTTACGGGTGAGACCGGGAAGGTCTCCCAAGCGCCGCGTAATCCTCAGACGAGGGCCGCGGTAGCGAGACATGGATAGATGTGTTCAGGTTGATCCAGACATGGCCCGCCTGAGAGCATGGAGAGAGAGCCGCTGGGCTCAACTCCAGTGCAAGGCTTGATGCCACGCCAGTTGACGATCTTATCGCCCGGCCTGAAGCACCACCACCAGTCTCGATGAACCACCTGCTTCAACGGCTTCTGCTGGCGCTGATCGGGTTTTACCGGCTGGCGATCTCGCCTTTGTTGGGCCCGCCCCGCTGCCGCTTCATTCCCAGTTGCAGTGCCTATGGGCTCGAGGCGATTGAGCGGCATGGCCCCTGGCGTGGGAGCTGGCTCACCCTCAAGCGCCTGCTGCGTTGTCATCCATGGACCCCCTGCGGCTGCGACCCGGTGCCCGACTGATGAGGACCTTGGCTCTGGTGACCCGTGAGGGCTGCTGCCTTTGTGAGGGGCTGGAGGAGAAACTGCACGCGCTGGGCTTCCCCTTTGAGCGGCTGGATGTGGACGCCGATCCCCAGCTGCTGAGCCGCTTTGATTTGGAGGTGCCGGTCCTGATCACCAGAACCCCAGCTGGGGATCGGGTTCTGCCCCGGGTCTCACCGCGTCTGTCCGCCCCGCAACTGGCCATTTGGCTGCAGCAGCAAGGGCTTCCTTGATCCCAGTGGTCGACAGTCTTGTTTGAGCCTCACGGGACTGGTCGTTCTGGCGACGTTTTCTGCTCGGAAGCGGCCTAGAACTGCCTCACAGCACAGCCTCCCGATGACCGAACGGCTCCATCCCCTGCTGCGTCAGGTCGGGCTGGCGGTGCCGCCAGGGTTGGAGAACGCGCCGGTGGACAGCGTCAGCTGTGACTCACGCCGGGTCGGAGTGGGCACTGTGTTCGTGGGGCTCCCGGGTGCAACGGTGGATGGCGGCACCTTCTGGCCGCAGGCCCTGGCCTCCGGAGCGGCCCTGGCGGTGATCGGTCGATCGGCCGCCGAGGCGATGCCCCCCGCCGATGGGGATGCGGTCTTGGTGGTCTCAGAACCGGTGGCGCGCTGGGCCGGTCTGCTGGCGGCGGAGTTCTGGCAGCAACCCAGCCAGCGGCTGCGTCTGATTGGGGTCACCGGCACCAATGGGAAGACCACCACGACCCATCTGCTTGAACACCTGGCCCTCAGCTGCGGTTACCCACCGGCCCTCTTCGGGACCCTGGTGAACCGTTGGCCCGGCCAGAGCGTGACGGCCCAGCACACCACAGCCTTTGCCGATGTCCTCCAGGGACAGCTGTCGATGGCCGTTGAGGCCGGGTCCCAGATCGGGGCCATGGAGGTGAGCTCCCATGCTCTGGATCAACAGCGCATCAGTGGGTGCCGCTTTGCCGGTGCGGTCTTCACCAACCTCACCCAGGATCATCTCGACTACCACCCCTCAATGGAGGCCTACTTCGAGGCCAAGGCCCGCTTGTTTGAGCCGCCCTTGTTTGAGGCGGAGGCCCACGAGCGTCCCTCTGCGGTGGTGAATGGCGATGACCCCTGGGGGCAGCGCCTGGCGCAACGTCTGGGGACCGGTTGTTGGACCAGTTCGCTCGAGGCAGGCAGTGGCGCTGACCTGCGCATGGAGCAACTGGAGTTCAGCTCCGCAGGGGTCCGCGGTGTTCTGGTGAGCCCGCTGGGATCGGGGGCCTTTCGCTCTCCCTTGCTGGGCAAGTTCAACCTGATGAACCAGCTGCAGGCGGTGGGGGCATTGCTGCAACAGGGGCTCCCCCTGGAGCCGATGCTCGCTGCCTTGGAGCACTTCCGAGGGGTTCCGGGACGGATGGAGCGGGTCCATGTGGCCCGCGAGGACTGCTGCGATGGAGCGCTTCCGGCAGTGCTGGTGGACTACGCCCACACCCCAGATGGTCTCGAAAGCGCCCTGAATGCCTGTCGTCCCTTTGCGGAGGGGCGACTGATCTGTGTGTTTGGCTGCGGAGGGGACCGGGACCGCAGCAAGCGCCCCCAGATGGGAGCGATTGCCGCCCGCTTGGCTGATCAGGTGGTGGTCACCTCCGACAACCCCCGCACAGAGGATCCCCAGCGGATCCTTGACGATGTGGTGGCGGGTATTCCTGCTGGATCAGCCATGCAGGTGCAAGGGGACCGGGCCCTGGCGATTGCCGAGGTGATCGCCTCGGCTGGCCCCAAGGATCTGGTGTTAATCGCTGGCAAGGGCCATGAGGACTATCAGATCCTTGGCACCACCAAGGTTCACTTTGATGACCGCGAAGAAGCGGAGAAAGCCCTGCGCGCGCGCCCTTGTTAGAGGGCGTTGAGCAGGGCTTCGACCTCTGCAGGGGTCGTGGTGATGTGGGTGCAGGCCCGCAGGCAGTCGGGATCGTCCAGGCGTCGGATCCAGAGTCCGGCTTTCCCTAACCGCTCCACCACCGCAGCACTGTCCTGGCCGGTCAGCACAAAACTCACCAGCCCCGCCGGTGGTGGCTCCGGCAGCAGGGTTTGAACGTCTCCGCGCTTGTTCAGGCCTTCCCAGAGCTGTCCACTCCGCTGCCGGATGCTCTGCAGGCGGCTTGCGGCATCGCCCTCGGCCTCCAGCAGTTCCAGGGAGGTGAGTAAGCCCCGCATCAAGGGGACACAGGAGGTGGCGACTTCAAAGCGCCGGGCATCCTGATGCCAGCAGCTCCCTGCTGCGCTCTCCTGCCGCAGGCTGCGCCAGCCGATCAGGGTGGGCTGGGCCTGCTCGAGCAACCGCTCCGAGAGGGCGACACCGCCAAGTCCCTCGGGGCCGCAGCACCACTTGTGACCCGTGAAGGCATAGATGTCGGCAGCCCGAGCTGCTGCCTCTACGGGGATGCTGCCCATGGACTGGGCCGCATCCACCAACAACCAGGGTTGGCGCGGATGGTCCTGCAGTCGCTCCGCCACCGAAGCGATCGGCATCACCGAACCGGTGTTCCAGAGCAGGTGTGAGAGCACTACCAGGCGGGTCGAGCCCTTCAGGTGTTGCTCCAGCTGATCGAGCACGGCTGTCTCTAGCTGGGCCTGGGGGGTGCTTCGGCAGAGCTCCAGCACCGGAAGCGTTGCGATTGACAATCCCTCCCGCCGGGCCAGTTCTCGGCAGGCCGCCACAACACCGGGATGCTCGCAATCACTGATCAGGAGTTCATCGCTGCTGCTCCAGGGCAGGCCCCAAAGGGGAAGGACGCAGCCGCTGGTGACGTTTTCGGTGAGGGCGATGCGATGGGGAGCTACCCCGCAGAGGGCGGCAAGGGCTCCGCGCAGTCGACTGGTTTCCTGCTCAATGAAGGGCCAGACAGCGGTGGTGAAGGGCCCTCGTTCCTGAATGGTTTTCCAGCTGCTGGTCATCGCCTCCAGCGCTGGCGTTGGCAATGGCCCCTGCCCGCCGTAGTTGAAGTAGGTCTTGTTAGCCAGTGCTGGACAGAGATCCTTGAAGCTACAAGCGTTTGCGTTGGTAGAGGCGTTGGTAGCGGTGCCCAAAATTGCCAGCCACATCTACAAGGCACGTCAGTCTTACGTGATTCAACGAGCTGTGCCGTCAGACGTGCTTCAGAGCCTTAAAGGTGAATTCACTCACGATCAGTTGCT
>JAURGL010000133.1 GCA_030833825.1 Vulcanococcus sp. SFB_649D_100_25
CCCCGGCACGGTGGAAGTGGCGGCCGATGGCACCGCAATCGAGATCTTCCCAGACACCCCTGTGCCGGTGGGCAAGACCATCGGGGTGTACATCAACCTGTTCAATCCCTTCAACGCGGGCATGTATCAGTTCAATGCCCTGGCTCAGGCTCCGGGTGATGTGCCCGTGTCGGGCTATCTCGGCAGCTGGCTGATCCAGATCGATCCCCCCAGCAACTGACCAGACACGGGCTGGTAGGTTGGGCCATCGACGTTGAAGGCGAAGCCGAGCCGGAACCATGACCAAGCGCACCCTTGAAGGAACCAGCCGCAAGCGCAAGCGTGTTTCCGGATTCCGCGTTCGCATGCGCAGCCACACCGGCCGCCGCGTGATCCGCTCCCGCCGCAAGCGCGGTCGCGCCCGCCTGTCGGTCTGAGTCAGACCATCAGGAGCTGAACCCAGCTCCTCACGACGCCCCCTGAGCCATCCCGACCTAGCCCAAACCCATGGCGCTATCGCGGGAACACAGGCTCAGGGGGCGTTTTGTCTTTGATCGGCTCTACCAAAAAGGTCGCCGTCACCATGGCCAGTGGATGGTGCTGCGAACCCTGCCGGGCGATGCACCACTGCTCAAGCGGGACCCCAGAGACTATGACCCGCTGAGTTGTCGCCTGGGGGTGGTGGTGAGCACCAAAGTCAGCAAATCCTCCGTGCGGCGCAACCAGTTACGGCGCTTGTTCCATGCCCACCTGAGCCAGTGGGTTGGAGCACTCCCCGATCAGGGGCGGGGTCAGTGGCTGTTGATCTCCCTGAAACCCGGCAGCGAAGCCGCAGAGGACCAGCACCTCCTGGGAGAATGTTCAGAACTCCTCGCCAAAGCAGGATTGCAACCATGAGTGCTGCATCACAGCCGGCCCCAGTGGCCCCAGGGGCCAGCATCAACGAGGAGGTCTTCTATGCAGGTGGTCCCGCCAAGGGTGACCTGATCACCAACCTGCTCTTTGGCCTCACCCTGATCGGCATCCCCTTTGCTGTGGGAGCACTGGTCCGGGCGCTCTGGCTGCGCTTTCGCATCACCAGCCGCCGGGTTGAAGTCAGCGGTGGCTGGCTCGGTCGCGATCGCACCCAGGTGGTCTACAGCCAGATCCGCGAGGTGCGCTCCGTACCCCGGGGCTTCGGGTTCTGGGGAGACATGGTTCTGGTGCTCAGCGACGGGATGAAGCTCGAGATGCGCGCGGTTCCCCGCTACAAGGAGGCCGAGGCCTTCATCAACGACCGCATCCAAGCCAAGTCCGCCGCCAAGAGCGCTGGCACGGCCGGCTTCGGGGGCGACGCCGCCGCCTGACACACTGACCGAGATCCCAGAGCCCCCTCGTTAGCACCGCCGTGATCGGCTACATCTCCGACAATCTGCTGCTGCCGATCCTCGATTTCTTCTACGGATTGGTGCCGAGCTACGGCCTCGCGATCATCGCCCTCACGGTGGTGATTCGCCTGGCTCTGTTTCCCCTGAGCGCAGGCTCCATCCGCAACGCCCGGCGGATGCGCATCGCCCAGCCGGTGATGCAGAAGCGCCAGGCTGAAATCAAAGCGAAATACGCCAACAACCCCCAGAAACAGCAGGAAGAGCTGGGGTCCTTGATGAAGGAGTTCGGCAGCCCCCTCTCGGGATGCCTGCCTCTGCTGGTGCAGATGCCGATCCTGTTCGCCCTGTTCGCCACCCTGCGGGGATCACCGTTCGCCGATGTCCCCTACACCCTCAACCTGAAGGTGCTGCCGGCAGAGCAGATCGCTGCGGTGGAGCCGAAGCCCTTCAACAGCGCCAGCCACTCGATCTTCGTGACCGCCACCAACCATGTCCCGGTGGTGGCCAGCCTTGAGAAGGGCACCAAGCTGGGCGTTGGTGACACCGAAACGGTCAGCCTGCACACCAAGGACGGCGCCAGCTTTGCTTCGGTGCTGAGCGGTATTGAGAACGGCAGCAGCTTCCAGCCCACCTGGAGCGTCACCAAGGGTGAAGGCCTGGTGAGCGTCGATCAGAACGGCAGCATCCACGCCATCGCCCCCGGCGATGTGACCGTGGAAGCCAAGATCCCTGGTCTGGCGGCCCGCAGCGGCTTCCTGTTCATCAAAGCCCTTGGCCAGGTTGGCTTCTACACCGATGGGGCGGTCAACTGGGATATCGCGATCCTGGTGGCCGCCTTCGGCGCCAGCCTGTTTGTGAGCCAGATCCTCTCGGGCATGGGCATGCCCGCCAACCCGCAGCAGGCCACCGCCAACAAGATCACCCCCGTGATGATCACGGGCATGTTCCTGTTCTTCCCGCTGCCCGCAGGTGTTCTGCTCTACATGGTGATCGCCAACATCTTCCAGGCGGCCCAGACCTTCCTGCTGACCCGGGAGGCCCTGCCCGACAACCTGCAGGCAATTCTCGATCAGCAGTTGGCGGCTGAGGCCAAAACCGTCACCGCCACCGTGAGCGGCAGTGATCGCCTCCCCTTCGAGCCCAAAGGCAAGAAGTGAGCGCGGCGGTGCCTGATGCCCTGCTGCCCGTTGCTCTCCAGGAGCTCAAACTCCTGGAGAACGGCAAGCATTGGAGCATCGATCAGCCCCTGAGCGAACTCACCAGCCTCACGCCTGTGCGTGGGAGCTTGAGCGCGGTTCACCGCGGCAATGTCCTCGAACTGGAGGGTGAAGCCAGCACGATCGTGACCCTCTGCTGCGATCGCTGCCTGCAGCATTTCAACCACCCCCTGAGTTTCCGGACCCGCGAAGTGCTGTGGCTCGGAGAGCAGGCACGGCTCGATGGGATTGCGCCTGAAACCGTGCTCGAGGGAAACCTCGAGATCCTGGAGCTCGATCCAGACGCGCTCTCTGAAAGCCTCGATCCCAGCGGGGATTTCGATCCGGAGCACTGGGTGTTCGAGCAGCTCAACCTGCAGCTACCGGTCGTGAACCGCTGCGGCGAGGGTTGCCCCGGGCCGAACCTCTCCAGAGAAGCCAGTGCTCAGGACAGGGTGATCGACCCGCGCTGGGCGGCCCTGAAGCAACTGGAGCCATGAGTCAGACCTGGGCCGACCACCTGGATCTGTTGATTCGGGCGCGGACGCCCCTCCTCTGGATCCGCAGTCAGGAAGAAGAGCGGATCGCAGCCCTGCTGACGGCTGCATCCAAACGCCTTGACCAACGCGCCTTGGCCCGCTGGGACTTCATCAGTGGGCTTCGGGGCTGGCCAGGGCGGGAGGGCGAGGCGGCGCGCAATCCCCTCGGGGCCCTGGAAAGTCTGGCGGCCCTGCCGGCGGAGCAGCCTGCCCTGCTGGTGCTCCATGACTTCCACCGCTACGCAGACGACAGCAGCATCTGCCGCAAACTGCGGAACCTGGCCACAAGCCTGCGCCAGAAACCCCAGACCCTGGTGATCACCGCGGCGGAGTGGAAACTGCCGCGGGAGCTGGAGGAGTGCATCACCCTGCTGGATTTGCCCTTGCCCGACCAGGGCGAGATCCAGACCCTCCTCCGGAACATTGCCCAGGCCAGCGGTCAGTCCTTGGACGCGGAGCTGCTGGAGCAGCTCACCCACAGCTGCAGTGGCCTGAGCGAACAGCGAATTCGCCAGGTCGCAGCCCGTGGCCTCGCCAGCCGCGGGCAGTTGGGCAGCGCCGACCTGGAGGAAGTCCTCGAGGAGAAGCGCCAGGCCGTCGCCCGCAGTGAACTGCTGGAGTACTGCCCGACGGAGGCCACCCCTGCGGACATCGGCGGCCTGGATGCCCTGAAGCGATGGTTGGAACAGCGGCACATGGCCTTCAGCGATGAAGCCCGCCGCTACGGCCTGCCGCTGCCCCGAGGGGTACTGCTGGTGGGACCCCAGGGCACCGGCAAGTCGCTCACCGCCAAGGCGATTGCCCACAGCTGGAGCATGCCCTTGTTGCGGCTGGATGTGGGCCGCCTGTTCGCCGGGCTTGTGGGTGCTTCGGAGGCCCGGACCCGCGACATGATCCAGCGCGCCGAGGCCATGGCTCCGTGCATTCTCTGGATCGATGAGATCGATAAGGGATTCGGAGCCGGCGATGGCC
>JAURGL010000134.1 GCA_030833825.1 Vulcanococcus sp. SFB_649D_100_25
GCTACCGTCGCCACCAGCTGTTGTCGCACTGCGTCCCGCGGGGGCTTTGTCGTCAACCCGTTCCTGCCTTTCCTTCTTCTCCTTCTTCTCCTTCTTCTGTTTTTGCTTCGACCCATCATCGCCCTTGGTTACACCTATGCTCAGAACGCCAAGCCCAACCGCGCAACACCCTACGGGTTCGATCAAGGCCTCACCGGTTCCACAAACAGCCTTGGTGCCAGCGGCTATTGGATCCCAGCAAAAAGCGGCTTACTTCCTGCGGTGAGTGTGGGCTGGGGGATCAGCTCGTTTGAAAATTCCACCTACAAGTTAATCCCCTACCGCACTAACCAGTGGGCCCAGGAACAGTCCTGGTCGGTGATGTTCAACTGGACTGATGTCTTCGCCAAGGGCAATGCTGCTGGTATGGCCGTTGGTCAGGTGCCTTTCGTGACCGACACCGGTTACGGCGCCGTGCCCGGTCCGAAGACTCCGCTCGACTCCAACTACATGTGGGAGTGGTGGTACAAGTTCCAGGTCACTGACAACATTGCGATCAAGCCAGCTCTGTATTACTTGAGCAATTTCGCTGGGCAATACGGCAAGCTCAACACATCTACAGGTGCTTACAACGCCAGTAACAATGTGTTCGGCGGCCTGGTCATGACCACCTTCCGCTTCTGATCATCAGATCCAGCATCCAGCACTTCCACATCCCTGAGCCTCCTGCCTCCGGTGGGGGGCTTTTTCATGCTGACCCGCACCGCTGATCCCTGAGGATGGACCGAGAGCCGGATCTGGCCGCATGCCTCAGCACGCCCGTGATCCCTACCAGGTGCTTGGCGTGGCAGACACCGCCACTAGCGCTGAGATCAAGGCGGCTTACCGGGCCCTGGTCAAACAGCACCACCCCGACGCTGGCGGTGACGATGAAGCCATCGTCGCGATCAATGCTGCCTGGGAGGTCCTGCGCGACCGGGACAGGCGCGCGGAGCTCGACCGTGGTCGCACCGTTCGTACGGCTGCTGCTGGGCGCGCAGTGCGAAAGGCCAGTGCCCGCTCCAGCCGCGGCGATGAGGCCCTGCTGGCTTGGTTGCAGCAGGTCTATGCCCCGATCGATCGCTTGCTTGGTCAGGTGATCAACCCCTTTGCTGCTGAGCTCAAGGCCCTCTCCGCTGACCCCTATGACGATCGTTTGATGGAGGCGTTCTGCGCTTTCCTCGAGCAAAGTCAGGCCAAGCTCGAGAAGGTGGAGAGCCTCTATCGCTCCATGGCGGCTCCCCCCTCAGCCCAGGGGTTCAGCCTGAGCGTGTACCACTGTCTCTCCCAGGTGAAGGACGCCCTTGTGGAGTTGGAGCGCTACACGATGGGGTATGTCGACAGCTACCTCCGGGATGGCCGCGAGATGATCCGCGAGGCCAAACATCGGCGGACCAGGCTTCAGGCCGAACGCCGGCGGCTGGAGATCTAGATGCTCTCCAATTGGTCGGCTCTCAGCCAGACATCGGGCACGGGCCTGCGGAAGCGCAGCTGGGCGTACTCGCCCTGGATGAGCAGCACCTCGGCCGGCCCTTCAAAGATGTAGTCAGGGGGCGTGCTGTCGCTGGCCTTGGCCTCGAGGCTGCCTGCGTAGGCGGCGCGATTCACCGTCACCAAGCTCCCTTTTTTGATGGAGGCGGGTGCTTCGGCCATGGGGCAGGCATCAGATGGGGCCAGGCTAGGCCGCAGCCGAGGTCATTAGCGTTGCGGCAGTTGCAGGGATGCCCGGCGTGCGGATTCTGTTGGTGGGGTGCAGTGGTTTTGTCGGGCGTGCCCTTGTGCCCCTGCTGCTTGAGCGGGGCCATCAGCTGACCCTGATCAGCCGCTCCGCCAACCCCCTGCCGTCAGTCCGCTCGCCCCAGGTGCAGCGCCTGCAGGCCAATCCGGCCGATGCAGCCACCTGGCAGCGATCCGAGATCCAACAGGCCCTGTCCAGCGCCGAGGCGGTGGTGAACCTGGCCGGAGAGCCCATCGCCGAGAAGCGCTGGAGTGAGGCTCACCTCCAGCTCCTGAGGGGCAGCCGCATCCACACCACAGCCGGCCTCGTAGCGGCCGTCGCCGCGTTGCCTGAAGGGCAACGGCCGCAAGTGCTGATCAGCGGATCCGCCGTCGGCTACTACGGCACCAGTTCCTCGGGTTGCTTCACCGAGCAGAGCCCGGCCGGATCTGATGTCCTGGCGGGTCTCTGTCAGGCCTGGGAGCAGGAGGCCAAGGGCGCGGCGTCGCTCTGTCGCCTGGTGATCCTGCGGATCGGCATCGTGCTGGGCGCCGATGGAGGGGCCCTGGGCAAGATGCTCCCGGTGTTCCGGATGGGCTTCGGGGGCCCCATCGGCAACGGCAAGCAGTGGATGAGCTGGATCTCCCGCCCTGATCTCTGCCGCCTGATCGCCGAGGCCCTGGAGAACAGGGCCTACCAAGGCACCTACAACGCCGTGGCTCCCAACCCCTGCAGCATGACCAGCTTCGCCGAAACCCTGGGTCGGGTGCTGGGGCGCCCCAGCCTGCTTCCGGTGCCGGCCCCGATCCTGCAGCTTTTGCTGGGGGATGGCGCCAAGGTCGTCCTTGAAGGCCAACAGGTGCGGCCTGAACACCTGTTGCAGCAGGGTTTTGCTTTTGAGGATCCGGAGCTCAGCGCTGCGCTCGGGCGCGCCACCACTTGAGCAGCCAGCCCAGCACCCCGCTCAAAATCGCGGCGCCCATCAGCAGTCCGATCGCCGGGGTGAACAGGGGTTCCCAGAGGCGTTGAAACAGATCCAGGGGGGCTTCCACGCCCCGGCTGTGGCAGATCACCGCCACACCGAACCACAGGGCCCCGGCGATCACCACGAAGACATCGGCCACCAGCAGGGTGTCGATCCAGCCCTTGATCCGTTGGCCCAGTCCTGCGCTGGAGTCAGTCATGGCTGGCGGGGAGGTGCTGCAGCAGATCGGCCGCCATCTTCGCTGCTCCACCGCCCTGGCCGATGCGCTCCTCCCCCAGTCGCTTCAGTTGCTCCTGCCAGCCCCGGTCCTCAAGGAGCCGGTCCAGCAGTTGCTCCAGCAGCTCCGCTGTCCCACTGAGCTGCTCCTCGCTTCCGGGCTCTCCCGGGGCGCAGGCCACCCCGGGACCCAGCAGGCGCCGCTGCGCTTCGGCGAAGTTCTCGGTGAATTGGGGCCCGTTCCCCACCAGCTGAAGCACCGGTTTGGCCAGGCCAACGCACTGCTCCGCAGCGGTCCCGGTCATGGAGAGCAGCAGGTCACACTGCTGGACCACCGCGGCAAAGCGCCCCCACTCCAGCTGCAGATGCAGGGGCCCCCGCTGGAGGCTGCAGCGGTTGTTGCTGCTGAGCTCAAGGCGCCACCCCAGTCGGCTGGCCAGGGGGGCCACCTCCTGGGGCGTGAGCTTGCCCACCAGGGCCGCATGCAGCCCCAGCCGTGTGGCGGGCCGCAGGGGCTCTGGCAGGCGCTCAAGGACCCGCAGCATCAATTCGAGGTTGTGCAGGGCCTCAGGTAGGCGACTGCCCGGCAGCAGGCCTAGGCGCTGCTGCGGGGCCCCCGAGAGGGGATCGCTGCTGCTGAGGGCCCCATCAAAGAACGGGTTCCCGAAAAACTGGACCGGACGCTGTAGTTGCACGCTCAGGTCGTCAGCCGTCAGTTGATCGCGGCTGTAGATCGCTTTGGAGTTCGAGCCCTTCAGGCAGATGCCGCAGGGCCAGGGCAGGCGCAGTCGTCCTTCGTAGTGACTGGAGTAGGCCACCAGATAGGTGGCCATCGGTCTGCGGCTCAACCAGCCCGCCAGGACGGGGATCACATCGCCGACCACCAGCACCAGGTCGTAACGGCGGCCGATGCGCAGCAGTAGCAGGGTCCTGCTCAGCAGATACACGATCTGCCCCTGCACCAATTCGGTCAGGCGCCCCAGAAGGCTGGTGTAGCCCAGCCCCCCGGTGCTGTACTCGCGGGTTTTGCCTCGGCAGACAATGCCGGCCTGCTCATAGGCCTGGCCATGGCCTACGAGCGGGAGTGCCTCCACGAAGCAGCCCT
>JAURGL010000135.1 GCA_030833825.1 Vulcanococcus sp. SFB_649D_100_25
TGGCGGCCCTGCTGGAGGCGCTGCCAGCCCATGGGCAGCTCCTGCTGGTGGGGGATCAACATCAGCTGCCGCCCGTCGGTCCCGGAGCTGTGCTCGAGGAGCTCTGTCGGCCGGAACGTCTCCGGAACCTCGACAAGGCGTCCGTGGAACTGCGGACCACCTACCGCAATGACGGAGCGATCGCCGCCCTGGCCGGACAGCTGCGCCAAGGGGCCCGCAGCCTGGAGAAGGCCTGGCTCAACGACCTGCCGGCGGACGCGAACGTGACCTGGCTCGAAAGCCCCCGCCAGCGGCTGCCCGCAGCCCTGCTGGAGCGCCTTCGCCAGCAGCAAGAGCAGCTGCAGGCCCTGGCCGGCGAGCTGACCTGGGACGGGGATGCCCCCAACCCTCAGCAGGCGCAAGCACTGCTGGGGCAGCTGGAGGCCCTGATCGCCCTCAGTCCGATCCGCCAGGGGGCCTGGGGGGTGGAAGCGATCCACCGGGCCCTGCTCGGTGATCTGATCCGGCGTCCTCTGCAGGCCTGGCCGCTCGGCACACCCGTGCTCAATCGACAGAACCGACCGGAGCAGGGGCTCGCCAATGGCGACATCGGGGTCATCGTCCACAACGGGACCGAGCCCCGGGTGCTGCTCCCCCTGGATCGGGTGCTGCACCCCGCCCAGCTCGCAGGGGCCGAACCGGCCTTTGCCCTCACGGTGCACAAATCCCAGGGCAGCCAGTACCGCAGCGTTCTTCTGTTGCTCCCGCCCCTGCGGCATCAGGATCCACGGCTCCTCTACACCGGTCTGACCCGGGCCCAGCAGGAGGTGTTGCTGATCACGCCTGCGGACGATTCACAAACGCCAGATCCCACCTAGCGTTGGCCATGGCCAATCCTGTTGAGCGTCCCTGGGGCTGGTTTGAAACCCTTGGATCCGGGGAGGGCTACCTGGTCAAGCGGTTGTGCATCCACGCCGGGCAACGGATCAGCCTTCAACGCCACAGGCATCGCCTCGAGCACTGGGTCGTGGTCAGCGGCAATGGACTCCTGCATTGCGATGGAGAGGATGTGCCGGCAAGCCCGGGCTGCACCCTGCTTGTGCCTTGCGGGGCAATCCACCGTGCCAGCGCCGGATCGGAAGACCTCTTGATTGTCGAAGTGCAGCGGGGCCATGACCTGCGCGAAGACGACATCGAGCGCCTTGAGGATGACTACCAGCGCATCGAGGGGGCGACGGCACGGGTGGTAGGGTGATTCTTCACCCTTTGTGAAGGGCAAGGCAGTTTCTTCATCGGGTGTCTGCCGGCCTGTCGACGAAGGATTCAGGCCCCGCCCAAACAGTGACCCATACCCCCTGCGAGAGCTTCACCAGCTCTGTGGATCTCAGCGCGCTTGATCTGGCCAGCAGCCAGGACGCCAGCTCCAGCGAAAGCGCCGAGAGCATTGAGAGCATCGAAATCACCACCACCCCAGCTCCGGCCGGCGAAGGCTTTGCCGCCTTTGGTTTTGCCCCTGAGCTGCTCGAAGCCCTCGAGGCGATCGGCTACAAGGAGCCCTCACCGATTCAGAAGGCCGCCATCCCCGAGCTGATGCTCGGCCGCGACCTGGTCGGCCAGGCCCAGACCGGCACCGGCAAGACCGCCGCCTTCGCCCTGCCGATGCTGGCAGCCCTCGATGAGCAGCAGCGCACCCCTCAGGTGCTGGTGCCCACCCCCACCCGTGAACTGGCCATCCAGGTGGCCGATGCCTTCAAGAACTACGCAGCCAAGCTGCCTCACCTGCGGGTGCTTCCGGTCTACGGCGGTGCCGATTTCCGCGATCAAATCCACAAGCTCAAGCGCGGCGTACAGATCGTGGTGGGCACCCCAGGCCGGGTGATGGACCACATGCGCCAGGGCACCCTGGATCTCTCCGGGCTGCGCAGCCTGGTGCTCGACGAAGCCGACGAGATGCTGCGGATGGGCTTCATCGACGATGTCGAGTGGGTGCTCGGACAGCTCCCGGAGCAGCGCCAGGTGGTGCTCTTCTCCGCGACCATGCCGGCTGAGATCAGGCGGATCTCGCATCAATACCTGAACAGCCCGGCCGAGATCACGATCAAGACCAAGGGGTCTGACGCCAGCCGCATCCACCAGCGCTACATCACCGTTAACGGCCCGATGAAGCTGGAGGCCCTCAGCCGCGTGCTCGAGGCGGAAACCAAGGAAGGGGTGATCATCTTTGCCCGCACCAAGGCGATCACCGTCACCGTTGCGGAGGCCCTGGAGGCCAAGGGCTACGGGGTCGCGGTGCTGAACGGAGACGTGGCCCAGAACCAGCGGGAACGCACGATCGAGCGCCTCAAGAGCGGAGGTGTGGATGTCCTGGTGGCCACCGATGTGGCTGCCCGCGGCCTCGATGTGGACCGCATCAGTCTGGTGATCAACTACGACATCCCCTTCGATTCGGAGGCCTACGTGCACCGGATCGGTCGTACCGGACGGGCCGGACGCACCGGTAACGCCATCCTGTTCGTCACCCCGCGGGAGCGGCGTTTCATCACCGGCCTCGAGCGGGCCGTCGGGCGTCCCATCGAGGCGATGGAGATCCCCAGCAACGCCAGCATTAATCAGAGTCGTCTCGATCGTCTGCGGGAGCGGCTCAACAGCACCCTGGAGAACCTCAGCAGCGAGGAACCCACCGAGCAGCAGGCCATGCTCTCGGAAATCCTGCAGCGGGTTGCCCAGGAGCGCTCCACCACCCCCGAGCAGCTGGCCCTTGCCGCCCTGCAAATGGCGGTGGGTGAGCAGCCCCTGCTGGTCCATGACGACGAGAGCTGGCTGCGCCAGCAACCACCCCTGCGCGATGGCCGCCGCGCTGATCGCTTCGGCGACCGGCTTTCCGAGCGGGATCGCGGCCCCCGTCAGGCCAATGGGCAGCAGCGCCGCGGCCCTCGCGAGCAGGCCGGGCCTCCGGAGGACCACATGGATCGCTTCCGCGTCGAGGTGGGCTGGCGTGATCGCATCAAGCCCGGAAACATCGTTGGGGCGATCGCCAACGAATCAGGCCTGACCGGGCGCAGCATCGGACGCATTCAGATTTTTGACACCCACAGCCTGGTGGACCTTCCCAAAGGGATGCCGGATGAGGTCTTCCAGAACCTCAAGCGCCTCAAGGTCTTGAATCGCGAACTTCAGATCACCCGGGTGCGCCCCTGAGTCCAGGGGCTCTCAGGCGGGCTCAGGCGCAGAGCCCGGTGACCCCTTGGGTGGTCATCAGGCTCAGCTCCGCCACGCTCATCCGCTCCACGGCGGCCACCAGACCGGACTGAGCCGCTTCGGTTTCAGTGGTCACGAGACTCTGGAGCAGGTCAAATCGATCCTGGGGAGCCAGCTCCCCGTTTGCGGTCCAGGCCAAGCTCCAGGGAACAGGTGCCGTCATCAGGGTCTCCCCAAGGCGGGTGTTCATTCGCTGACAATGGGACGGTAATCGGGGATCGCTCTGATTCTTCGGATTCCTTTCGGGGTTGCTTTAGAGGTCTTCACCCAACCCCCTCAGCGGCGAATCCCCATCAGGCCGCTGCAGGACTGAGATCACCGGCCAACGGCGCTGTAGTGTGACTCTGATTCCAAAAGCTTCCAGGCTCCACACGGAACCCCACAGCATCAACGAATCAGTTTTCAGGTTCCGTCTCAGGAATGACCATTTACGTAGGAAACCTCTCGTTCCAAGCTGAACAAGAGGATCTGCTCGACCTGTTCAGCCAGTACGGCGAGGTCAGCAAGTGCAGCCTCCCTCTCGATCGCGAAACCGGCCGCAAGCGCGGTTTCGCCTTCGTGGAGATGGCCAATGACGACGCTGAGCAAAAAGCGATCGACGATCTCCAGAACGTGGAGTGGATGGGTCGCATGATTCGCGTCAACAAAGCCACCCCCCGTGAAGGTGGCGGTGGTGGCGGCGGCGGTCGCGGCGGCTACGGCGGCGGCGGCGGCGGAAACCGC
>JAURGL010000136.1 GCA_030833825.1 Vulcanococcus sp. SFB_649D_100_25
AAATCCTGATCAACACACCGGCCATCGCCAACCTGATCCGCGAGGGCAAAACAGCCCAGCTCTATTCCCAGATCCAGACGGGAGGGCAGCAGGGGATGCAAACCCTGGAGCGGGCCCTGGCCAACCTGGTGCAAGCGGATGCCGTGAGCCGCGATGAAGCGCTCGCCAAGGCCAGCAAACCCGAGGAGCTACAGCGCCTGCTGGAGGGCCAGGCCGGCAGCTGACGCCATGCCCACGTTCACGGCCACCTACACCGCCCGTTCCGGGCAGAGCCGGCAGCTCAAACTCCAGGCCAGCGACGTCACCGCTGCCCGCCGGGACCTGCGCAAACGCGGGATTGTGCCCACAGCCCTGGAGGCCAGCGCAAGCAGCAGCGCGGCGAAGCCAGCGTTCAGCTCCGATCTCTCAGCCCTGTTGGAAGCCAAACCCGGCATCCGCGAGAAGGCCCTGTTCGCCAACAAGTTGGCGGCGCTGGTGGATGCGGGGGTGCCGATTGTGCGCAGCCTTGATCTGATGGCCCGCCAGCAGCGCATGCCGCTGTTCAAACGGGCCCTCACCGCCGTCGGCAGCGATGTGAACCAAGGCGGCAGCCTGGGGGCAGCCCTGCGGCGTTGGCCCCAGGTGTTCGACAAGCTCACCATCGCGATGGTGGAGGCGGGCGAAGCGGGGGGCGTGCTGGATGAAAGCCTGCGGCGCCTGGCGAAGTTGCTCGAGGGCAATGCCCGGCTGCAGAACCAGATCAAAGGGGCGATGGGCTACCCGGTGGCCGTCTTGGCGATCGCCGTCCTGGTGTTCCTGGGGATGACCATCTTTTTGATCCCCACCTTTGCCGGGATCTTCGAAGACCTGGGGGCCGAGCTGCCGCTCTTCACCCAGATGATGGTGGACCTCAGCAAGTTGCTGCGTTCGTCGTTTTCCGTGGTGCTGGCCTTGGCCATCGCCGTGGGGGTCTGGTTGTTCAGCCGCTACTACGCCACCGCCCAGGGCCGCAGGCGGGTGGATGGGCTCCTGCTCAAGTTGCCCCTGTTCGGTGACCTGATTCAGAAAACCGCCACCGCCAAGTTCTGCCGCACCTTCAGCTCCCTCACCCGCGCCGGGGTACCGATCCTGCTGTCCCTGGAGATCGTGCAGGAAACCGCCGGCAACGCGGTGATTGCGGACGCCATCGTCGACTCAAGGCGCGAGGTGCAGGAAGGCATTCCCCTGAGCGTGGCCCTGGGCCGCAAACGGGTGTTCCCGGAGCTGGCCTTGAGCATGCTCGCCATCGGTGAGGAAACCGGTCAGATGGACCAGATGCTCTCGAAGGTGGCCGACTTCTACGAAGACGAGGTGGAAGCAGCGGTGAAGGCCCTCACCTCCATGCTGGAGCCCGCAATGATCGTGATCGTGGGGGGCATCGTCGGCTCGATCCTCCTGGCGATGTACCTGCCGATGTTCTCGATCTTTGATCAGATCAAGTAGGGCTGGACGCCGCTGCGATCGCCTGGCCCGCTAGCCAGCCGGAGCTCCAGCAGTGCTGGAAGTTGAAGCCCCCGGTGACCCCGTCCACATCGAGGAGCTCGCCCACCAGATAGAGCCCTGGCACCCGGCGGCTCTCCATGGTGGCCAGGTTCACCTCCCCCAGGGCCACCCCGCCGGCGGTGACGAACTCCTCGCCGAAGGGGCCGCGGCCGGCCACCGCAAACGTGCTGCGCCGCAGGCTCTCGATCAGCCCCTGCTGCTGCCGCTTCCCCAGATCGGCCCAGCGGCGATCGGGCTCCACCCCCTGCTGATCGAGCAGGTGCTGCCAGAGGCGGCGGCTGAGGGCCGGCCAGGGGCGGGCATTGCTGAGCTGTTTCCTGACCTGCTCCTGACGGCACTGGCTGAACAGCTCCTCCAGTTGCGCCAAGGAGCGCCCACCACTCCAATCCACCCGCAGCTGCCCCCGATACCCGCTCTGGTGCAGCGCCCGTGCCGCAAAGGCCGTCAAGCGCAAGGTGGCCGGCCCGCTCAAACCCCAATGGGTGATCAGCACCGGGCCGCTCTGGCGAAACCGCTGGCCTGAGGTCTCCAGCTCCAGATCCACCGGATCCATCACCACCCCCGCCAGGGGCAACAGGGGATTGGGCTTGAAGGCCAACGTGAACAGCGAGGGGACAGGTGCCTCCAGGCCATGGCCCAAGCCCTGGGCGAGCCGCCGGCCGCTGGGATGGCTGCCCGTGGCCAGCACCAACCGCTCAGCCCGGAGGCTGCCGCCGGAGCGCAACTGCAAGCTGAAGCCCCCCTCAGGAGACGGCGCCGCGCCCTGCAGGGCCTCACTGGTGCGCAGCACCACCCCCGCACGCTGGGCCGCCTGACGCAGGCACTGGATCACCGCCGTGGAGCGGTTGGCGCGGGGGAACATCCGGCCATCGGCCTCCTCCACCAACGCAAGGCCGTGCTCGTCAAACCAGGCCACTGCATCCCCGGTTGCAAAGCGGCTGAAGGGCCCGCGCAACGCCCTGCTGCCCCGGGGGTAGTAACCCACCAGCTCCCGCGGATCCCAGCAGGCATGGGTCACGTTGCAGCGGCCGCCCCCACTGATCAAAACCTTGCCGAGGGGTTCCGGGGTGCTCTCCAACACCAGAACCCCTTGCTGGCCGGCCTCCGCCGCGGCGATGGCCGCCATGAAGCCAGCCGGTCCGCCGCCTGCCACCACCAGCGACCAGGGCTCAGGCTTGGAAGACATCAAGGTGAAACGCGAGCATGGTCTGATGCCCGATTCGCTGCTGAACGGGGCCTACCGCTTCAGTGTGGCCCCGATGATGGACTACACCGATCGGCACTTCCGGGTGCTGATGCGGCAGATCACTCGGCGCAGCTTGCTGTACACCGAGATGGTGGTGGCACACGCATTGGTCCACGGCCACGTGGACCGACTGCTCGCCTTCGATCCGTCGGAGCACCCGGTCGCGCTGCAGCTTGGCGGTGCCGACCCCGAGCTGCTCGCCCGCGCCGCGCGGCTTGGCACCGAGTACGGCTACGACGAGATCAACCTCAATGTGGGCTGCCCCAGCGAGAAGGTGCAGAAGGGGCGTTTCGGGGCCTGCCTGATGGCTGAACCCGAGCAGGTCGCCCGGTGCATCAGCGCGATGGGGGCCGCCTCACCCCTGCCGGTCACGGTGAAACACCGCATCGGCATCGATGAGCGCGATTCCTACGCCGAGCTCCTGGCGTTTGTGGACACGGTGGCCGCGGCCGGGGCCCAGCGCTTCAGCGTGCATGCCCGCAAGGCCTGGTTGGAGGGACTCGACCCCAAGCAAAACCGCACGATCCCTCCCCTGCGCTACGAGCTGGTGCATCAGCTCAAGCAGGAACGCCCCCAGCTCACGATCGAACTCAATGGCGGCCTGTTGGATCTGAGCAGCTGCGAAGACCAGTTGCAGCACGTGGATGGGGTGATGGTGGGCCGCGCCGCCTATGACCACCCGCTGCGCTGGGCCACGGTGGACCGTGACCTGTTTGCTGACAGCAGCCAACCCATCGCCAGCGCCTCCACGGTGGTGCGGGGCCTGATCCCCTACGCCGAGCGCTGGGTGAGCGGCGGCGGCCGCCTCTGGGCCATCGCCCGGCACCTGGTCCAGGTGGTGGAAGGGGTGAGCGGTGCCCGCCATTGGCGGCGGGACCTGGGGGTGGCCGCCGGCGCCCGCGATGCCGGCCCTGAGGTGTTCGCGCGGGCGGCCCAGCAGCTGGAGGAGCGGGGGCTCTAGGTCAAGCGCGCCAGTCCAACCAGGGCAGCCCAGGAAGGATCGCCGGCACGGCGCTCCGGTAAGCGGCGTAGTCGGGGTGCCGCAGCAACAAACCGCGCTCCTCGCGCCGGGCCTTGCCCCCAAGCACGGCACAGAGCCCCAACAGCAGCGCCAGGTGCAACAGGCTGCCTGTGGCCAACACCACCCCCAGGGAGCAGAGCAGCACCGCCTGATA
>JAURGL010000137.1 GCA_030833825.1 Vulcanococcus sp. SFB_649D_100_25
GAAAAGGACGCGTCAAAGCCTCAGGGATGTCGCAGGCGAGAACGAGTTGCGGTCGCGCCCAAGGAGCCCAGCAAAAGCAGCGGCCATTCCCCAACTCGGGCGTAGGGCGTCTGCCCATCTCGCAACTGGATTCGAACCAAAAGAGTTCCTGGCTTGCCTGGCGTCAACTGCTGCGACAGCTCTCCACTGGGGGCTACAGCCAGGCTCGGCCCCGTGTTGGCGGCGCTCACCAGCCAGCGCCTGGCCTCAATCGCGCGCAATTGAGAAAGCGCCTGAAACTGCTGCTGCAAGAAAGGCGGATAGGGATCCAGGTTCGCGCTGGCCAAGATCCAGCCAGCCCCGTCCTTTGATGCGCCGATCAGGCCCACCCCATCGGCGATCTCGTAGCAAATGGCGACTGCCAGATTCCCCTCGCTACGCCTGAACAGGCGCGAGGTCGGACCGGGATCAACCCCACCCACCGCTGAAAGGCCTGCCCAACGGAAGAAGGCTCCACCGGGGACCCATTCCCCGAGGGGCACCAAACGGTGCTTATCGATCGCCGAGGCCGCCTCCAGCGCTTGAGGGGGAAAGCGCAGAACACTGCTGCGCAGTTCGACCTCCTCCTGGCGGAAACCGCCGCTGAGCACCTCAACAGCCCCTGGGGCAGGAAGACCTTGCCCCAGGGCCAAAGCCCCCTCCGGCAGCACCAGCAGGTCGGCGCCCTTGGCCTCAGCATCGACCTGGGCCTGCCGCAACCGGCGCTCCAGCGCCTGCTGCTGGGACCAACTGAACTTATCCCTGGTGGGGATATCGGGCTGAAGCACCATGACCGACAGCCAAGGGGCCTCCGGATCGGCCAGCGCGCTGCGCTGCAACTGCTGCCAGCCCAAACCATGCAGCAAGGCCACCAGCAGCAGCCAAGCCACACCTCCACGCCAGAGGCCGGGTCGCCCCTGCCACCCGCTCAGCACCAGACGCCAGAGCCCCCAGGCCAGCACCAACTGCAGCGCCGCCAATCCCCCGGCACCAACCCACTGGGCCAGGCCCGCCAGGGCACGGTCTCCCGGTAAGGCCACAGCCCCCAAACCCACCCAAAACAGAGGGCCTTTGGCCATCCAAACCTCGCCCAACCCCCACAGGGCCGAAGCCAGGAGCCCCACCGACCAACGCGCGGCTCCCATGCGTCCCACCAGGGCTCGCCAGAGCGCCACCAGCCCCGCACCAAGTAGACCCAGGAGCAACCAGAGCAGGACACAGAGGGGAAGACTCAAGGGGAGGGGAACCCCGATCCAATCGAGCGGGTGCAGCCAAAGCAGCCAGCGATGGCTCACCAAAACCGCCACACCCGCCCAAAGTGCCGCAGGCCCGGGACCGAAAGACCAGAGGGGCAGCAAGGCAAGCCAAAGCAGCGGGGGACAACCCAGCGGCGGCAGTGCCACACCTGCGAGGAGGCCGCCCAACAGGGCTGCACTCCAGACCAATCGCCGGTTCTCTGCCATGGCCATCGACCTTAAAGAGCGCCAAGGTTCTGGCAGAGCCCCTCGACCCATGGACCCCAGCAGACCCCTGCAACAGCTCCTGCTGCGCGGCCTCGGCACCACCTCCCTCGTGGCTGAGCGGCTACGGGGCGTGACCCAGGCCTGGGTGAGCAGTGGCCGCCTCGATCCAGCCCAGGCCAGCGCCCTGGTGGACGACGTCCTGGCGAGTCTGCGTGGCGAAAACCCTGAGCTGGAAAAGCAAACCGAGCGGCAGGTGGAACGGAACCTCGACCACCTCCTGCAGGATCTGGGCCTGGCGAGGCAGAGGGAAGTGGATGAACTGCGGGGCCGGATCGATCGGCTCGAGCAAGTGATGCGTCAACAACAGGGACGCTGGGAGATCCCTGACTAGCCGGGGGACTGGGTCAGAATCCCTGCACCGGAGACTTCGATCCAGCCATGCGGGACATCTTGATCAGCTCAGCAGTGTGTGTGGGCTGCCTTCTGCTCGCCTTAGTGAGCCAGATCGTTTCCCCCTCCACCGTGGAAGCCGCTGTGTCACGCCCTGCGGTCGCTCAGGCGGTGGTTTCGGCTCCCGCGGCGGTTTCGACAACGTTCGAACTGGACCCGGAGGACCCCAACCCGAGCCTGTTCACCATGGCCAGCGATGTGTCGAGCGA
This sequence comes from Vulcanococcus sp. SFB_649D_100_25, assembly GCA_030833825.1. Taxonomy (GTDB): domain Bacteria; phylum Cyanobacteriota; class Cyanobacteriia; order PCC-6307; family Cyanobiaceae; genus Vulcanococcus. The sequence goes on from JAURGL010000137.1 coordinate 2,141, forward strand.
CCTGATCGCCGACAGTGGGGCCTCAGCCCTCGGAGGAGAAATGACTGCGGCCAAAGAACGGATGACCCCTAGCGGATTGCGCATCACGGACCTGGTGATCGGTGACGGCCCCGAAGCCAGCTCCGGCCAGTTGGTCGTGGTCAACTACCGCGGCACCCTCGAGAACGGGAAGGAGTTCGACAGCAGCTATGGCCGCGGTCCCTTCTCCTTCCCCCTCGGCGCCGGTCGGGTGATCAAGGGCTGGGATGAAGGGGTCGCCGGCATGCAAGTGGGCGGCAAGCGCAAGCTGGTGATCCCCCCTGACCTGGCCTACGGGGAGCGGGGTGCCGGCGGCGTGATCCCCCCCAACGCCACCTTGATCTTTGAGGTGGAACTGCTCGAGATCAAGGGCTGAACTCCCTTCGCGGGAACCGCCGCAGCAGTGCGGTTCTCGCGACTTACGAAACTTCAAACGATCGTTAGGATGCCGCCGCCGTCCGGCGTTCGGCCGGGCATCCAACAGCACGATCCCTCGTTTCATGGCTCATACGCTGCCCGCGCTGCCCTACGGCCTCGATGCCCTCGAGCCCCATATCTCCCGCCAAACCCTTGAGTTCCACCACGGCAAGCACCACAACGCTTACGTGACCAACCTCAACAACCTGGTGGCTGGCACCGACCTGGAAGGCAAGAGCCTGGAAGACACCATCACCGCCGTGGCCGGTGACGCCAGCAAGGCCGGTGTGTTCAACAACGCTGCCCAGGTCTGGAACCACAGCTTCTATTGGCAGTGCATCAAGCCCGGTGGTGGCGGCACCCCCAGCGGCGCCCTGCTCGACAAGATCAACGCTGACTTCGGCAGCTTTGAGAAGTTCGTTGAGGAGTTCAAGGCCGCCGGCGCCACCCAGTTCGGCAGCGGCTGGGCCTGGCTGGTGCTCGACAACGGCACCCTCAAGGTGACCAAGACCGGCAACGCCGATCTGCCCCTGGCCCACGGTCAGAAGGCCCTGCTCACCATGGATGTCTGGGAGCACGCCTACTACCTGGATTACCAGAACCGCCGCCCCGACTACATCAGCACCTACCTGGACAAGCTGGTGAACTGGGACTTCGTGGCCGCCAACCTGGCTGCCGCCTGATCGTCCGTACCCCACGGAACACCACTGCCCCCCGGGATTCCCGGGGGGCTTTTTCATGTTTGGTGGGGCCTTGCGCTGGGCAAGACCGCTTCCGGGGCAATCCACATGGCATCCCCGTAGGAGAAGAAGCGATAGCCCTGCTCCTTGGCCTGCTCGTAGAGCTCCAGCAGACGCACCCGACCAATCAAGGCACTGACGAGCAACAGCAGGGAACTCTTCGGGAGATGGAAGTTGGTGAGGAGGCCCTGCACCACCGCAAAGCGATACCCCGGCTGAATCACCAGATTCACCGGCCCCGTGTGGGGTTTGAGCTCCCCGCCATGCAGCTGGGCCACCGCCTCCAGGCTGCGGACTGAGGTGGTCCCAACCGCGATCACCCGGCCGCCGCGGGCCCGGCAGCGGGCTACCGCGTCCACGCACGCCTGAGAAACCTCCACCCACTCGCTGTGCAGCTCCAGCTGGCTGAGGTCTTCGGTCTCCACCGGGCGAAAGGTCCCCAGGCCCACATGCAGGGTGACTGTGATTAGCTCCACACCCCGATCGCCGATGGCACTGAGCAGCTCATCGCTCAGGTGCAGACCTGCCGTGGGGGCCGCTACCGCGCCGGGCTTGGCAGCGAAACGCGTCTGATAGCGCTGATCGTCCTCGTCGGAGTGCTGGTGGATGTACGGAGGGAGTG
>JAURGL010000138.1 GCA_030833825.1 Vulcanococcus sp. SFB_649D_100_25
CACCACGTACTTGTAGATCATCACGTTGTCCGCCGCGCTGATCAGCTCGGCGAACTTCATGCCGAGTTCGTGCTGGGCGGTAGCCACCTCGTGGCGGTGCTTCTCGATCGGGACCCCCAGAGAGCCCATGGTGAGGAGCATTTCTGTCCTCATGTCCTGAAGGGTGTCGTTGGGGGCGACCGGGAAGTAGCCCTCCTTCAGTTGAATTTTGTTGGCGAGGTTTCCGCCCTCTTCAACGCGATCGGTGTTCCAGGGGTTTTCAATCGAATCGACGCTGTAGAAGCTCGAACCATTGGCGCTCTTGTAGCGAACGTCGTCAAAGACGAAGAACTCGGGCTCGGGGCCGAAGTAGGCGGTGTCGGCTAGGCCGGTGGAACCGAGGTAATCGAGAGCCTTCTGGGCCAGGGCGCGGGGGCAGCGGGAGTAGGGCTGGCCGCTTCGGGGTTCCTGGATCGAGCAGATCAGGCTGAGGGTCTTATGGCCATAAAAGGGATCGATCCAGGCGGTGTTCGGATCAGGCACCATCGCCATATCCGACTCGTTGATCGCCTTCCAGCCACGGATGGAGGAGCCATCAAACGCAACGCCCTCGGTGAAGGCGTCCTCTTCCACCAGGTCAGGGGTGACAGTCAGGTGCTGCCACTTGCCGTGGAGATCGATGAACTTGAGATCGATCAGTTCGATGCCCTCGTCCTTGATCTGACGGAGGACGTCCTGGGCGGTTTTGGCCATGACGTGAGCGCTGGAATCTGAGAGGAAGCCCGCCTGGAATCCGGGCTCGCGGGACCGTACGGAGCCGCCTGCCCCTGCTTGTGTATCAGGTGTAACCAAAACGGCGACTCGTGGCGGTGGATCGGCTTGCGTAACCGTTTCTGTCAACTTCTTCAAAGTCGCCTTCCGGCAAGGGTTCTGGCCTTGTGCCAGTGCTAAGTTCCGATCCAGGTGCGTCGATCTCTCACCCCATGCGCGATGCCATCACCGGTCTGATTGGCCGTTACGACCAGCTCGGTCGTTATCTCGATGGCTCGGCCATCGATCGCATCGCGACCTATTACTCCGAGGCTTCCCTGCGCCTGGCCGCCGTCGAAACGATCAACTGCGATGCAGCCGAAATCGTGCGGGAAGCCAGCCAGCGTCTGTGGAAAGCGGATCCTGAGTTGTTGCTTCCCGGTGGCAACGCCTACACCACCCGCCGCTGGGCTGCCTGCCTGCGGGACATGGATTATTTCCTGCGCTACGCCAGCTATGCCCTGGTGGCGGGCGACAGCACGATCCTCAACGAGCGTGTCCTCAACGGTCTTGATGACACCTATAAATCCCTCGGTGTCCCCACCGGCCCCACCGTCCGCAGCATCGCCCTGATGGCTGATGTGGTCTGCGAGAAGCTCCTCGACGCCGGGGTCGCCAGTGCTGATGCCATCAATGCGGTGGTGCGTGCCCCCTTTGAGCACCTCTGCCGTGGCCTCGCCGATACCAACATCCGGGCCCGCTGAAGCACCGCATCAGCGACTGCGTAGTCTCACTTCACCCAGCCCCCAACCAGGCCTTGGCTCCCACATCAGCGACCGTGTCCGATCGCCATCGGCTCTCCCTTGCTCCGATCGACACCCCTGAGCGGCTGCTGTTGGGCCCTGGTCCCTCCAATGCCCACCCCACGGTTCTGGAGGCCCTGAGCCGTTCACCGATCGGGCACCTCGATCCCCTGTACGTCGCCCTGATGGGTGAGGTCCAGGAACTGCTGCGTTACACCTGGCAGACCGACAACCGGCTCACCCTGCCGATGAGCGGAACGGGATCTGCCGCGATGGAGGCCACCATCGCCAACGTGGTGGAGCCCGGCGACACCGTGTTGGTTGCCGTCAAGGGCTATTTCGGTCTGCGCCTTCAGGACATGGCCGGTCGCTACCGGGCCAACGTTCAAACGATTGAAAAGCCCTGGGGCGAAGCCTTCAGCCTTGAGGAGATCGAAGCGGGCTTGAAGCAGCACAAGCCCAAGGTGCTGGCCATTGTTCATGCCGAAACATCCACCGGGGTCTGCCAGCCCATGGAGGGGATTGGCGACCTCTGCCGTCAGCACGACTGCCTGCTGCTGCTGGACACCGTGACCTCTCTGGGTGCCGTCCCGCTCTTCTTGGATGAGTGGAAGGTGGATCTGGCCTACAGCTGCAGTCAGAAGGGACTGAGCTGCCCTCCCGGTTTGGGTCCCTTCTCCATGGGCCCCCGCGCCGAAGACAAGTTGATGGCCCGCAGCGGCAAGGTGCCGAACTGGTACCTCGACGTGAGCCTGCTCAACCAGTACTGGGGCAGCGACCGCGTCTATCACCACACCGCTCCGGTGAACATGAACTTCGGGATGCGTGAGGCCCTGCGCCTGATTGCTGAAGAGGGTCTTGAGAACGTCTGGGCCCGCCATCGCCGCAATGCGGAGCGGCTCTGGAATGGTCTTGAGCGCCTCGGTCTGGCGTTGCATGTGCCCAGTGAGCTGCGTCTGCCCACCCTCACCACCGTGCGGATCCCCGAGGATGTTGATGGCAAGGCCTTCACGCTGCACCTGCTCAACAAGCACGGCATCGAAGTCGGCGGTGGCCTTGGCGCCCTCGCCGGGAAGGTCTGGCGTATTGGCCTGATGGGCTACAACAGCCGCGAAGACAACGTGGATCTGCTCCTCAACCTGCTGGAGGAGGAGCTGCCGGCGTTCCGCTCTTCAGCCTCTGCTGTTGCTGCCGCCGTCGCCTGAACCACAGCTCCAACTGTTGGCTACAGGCGTCTTCCAGGACTCCGCCCACCACCCCCATGTGGTGATGGGCGCTGGGGTCTGCCGCCAGGTTGAGGCAGCCACCCAAGGCGCCTCGCTTGACGTCGTGAGCACCGAAGACCACCCAGCCCACCCGCGCCTGGACAAGGGCACCGGCGCACATCGGGCAGGGTTCCAGGGTGACCAGCAGGGTGCACCCGTTCATGCGCCAGTCGCCGCGCAACCGGGCCGCTTGCTCCAGGGCCGTCAGTTCGGCGTGCCCCAGGGGTTTCTGATCCAGTTGTCGGTGGTTGCTTCCCCAGCCCACGGCTCGACCGTGCTCATCGAGGACCACGGCGGCGACGGGGATCTCACCACGCTCACCACAGGCTGCGGCCAGGCGCAGCAGGCGCTTCATCCAGAACCGCTGCAGGTCGTCGCTCAGGGGGGGCACCGGTTCCAGGGCCGAGCAGCGGGGCTGAGAGCACAATGCCATCGCTCCGGTCGGGACCGCCAAGCGGGACAATGACAGCTGTTGTTCCAGGGTCGTTGGCTCACGCTCCTCAGCCCGAGCCACAGCACGCACTGCCGTGCTTCCCCGACCCGTTTGGGGTGGATCCGCAGCTCACCGCGTTTCTGCAGCAGGCCGGTGAACGACTTTGTCAGTGGTGGGGCAGCTCTGCGCAGCGCTCCCCGCTCCCCCTGTTGAGCGTTCTGCCTGAGGTGGCTCCCCTGGCTGAGGGCTTGCCACTGGAGACCTTGTTGGAGGACCTCCAGCTGGTGATGGATGGGGCCTACAACCCCGTGCATCCCGGAGCCCTGGCGCACCTGGATCCCCCACCGTTGACTGCATCGGTGGCGGCGGATCTGATTTGCGCCGGCCTCAACAACAACCTGCTGGCGGAGGAGCTCTCCCCCAGCCTCTCGCGCTTGGAGCGCAGTCTGACGGCCTGGATGGCTGAGACCCTGGGCCTGGGGGCTGGATCCGGTGGTGTTGCGGCCAGCGGGGGAACCCTCAGCAATCTGATGGCCCTGGTGGTGGCACGCCACCACGCGGGCTTGAACTGCCGGCAAGACCTGCGGGTGCTCTGCAGTGCCGACGCCCATGTCTCGATTGCCAAGGCCCTAGCGGTGATGGGGCTGCCGTCCTCTGCGCTCGAGCCCATTGCGGTCGATGCGGCCGGCTGCATGGATCCCG
>JAURGL010000139.1 GCA_030833825.1 Vulcanococcus sp. SFB_649D_100_25
CACCTCCACCGGGCTGCCCGCCCCCTCCAGCACCAGTCGCCCGCCGGGATGAGCGGCCTGCAGCTCGCTTAGGCCCTGCCGGATCGCAGCCCAACCGGGACGGAACCAGTCGCGGTAGTAGTGCTCGGCGCGGCAGCTCCCCACCGATTGCCCCAGGTGGATCACTTCGCTGGTGCTGTCCCCCTGGGGTTTCAGCAGCACCGGGTTCATCGCGCAGGCGGGCTCGAGACCCGCCGCCCAGGCCTGCAGCGCCTGGGAGTAGGCCATCTCGCCGCCGGCCTGATCCACCCAGGCGTTGTTGCTCATGTTCTGCCCCTTGAAGGGCAGGGGGGTCTCACCCCGGCGCCGCAGCACCCGGCAGAGGGCGGCCGTCATCAACGACTTGCCGGCACCGCTGCTGGTGCCGAGCACCATCAAGGGGGTGGGGTTGGGGGCAGGCAATGGGCTGTTCGGCTATGGCCGCAACCTAAAACCGGCTCGGTGGTTGTCGGCTAGGCGTTCTCTTGGCTGCTGGGGCTTGCTCCCTGGAGTTCCTCAAGCAGAGCGGCCAGTGCTTCGTTCAGTCGGAGTCGGTTGAAGGGGGTGTCGGCCAGCTGGAATCGGATAACTGCAATACGGCGGATAGCCGCTCGTTGGATTTTCGAATCCTCGCGGTTTCTTCTCTCAATCTCCTCGTTTCTTGCTCGATGTCGTAAACGGGTCGCCAGTTCAGCATCGCCAACAAGCGCCGCCAGAGCGGCAAGGTGGAGACATAGTCCGATCTGCTCATCCAGAGCGGCGGCTCTGATGTGGAAGAGGGCTTCATAGCCAACGTTGCTGAAGAAGGAAATCGCGAGCAGGAGGGCACCTGCGATCAGGGTGGCTGTGGCCTGGCGGTCGAGAAAAGGAGGACTCATCATCACGCTAACGGCGCTCTCTGGCCCCGTTGCTTGATGCTCTTTGCTGTAACCAGTCCGCGGCATCCGTGAACTCACGGAACGACCGCCTTACAGCCTCGGCCAGTGCTGAACCAGCCAATGGAGCAGGCGACTGGGGATGCTGGCCCTGGTGATCTCCCCGTCCCACTGGGACATCACCTGACGGCCCAGGGGAGTGAGGCGGACCCGCTCGGTCAGGCCCTGGCCGTCCACTTCCCGGCGCAGGACCCCCAGCTGGATCAGCCAGATCAGCTGATCTTCCGTGCTGTTCGCCGAGAGGGGGCGCCGGCTCAGCTCCGCCCAGTCCCCCCGGTTGGCCAGTTCTCCGCTGCTTAGGGCCCCATGCTCAAGCGCGCTGTAGAAGCGCCTGCGAAAGGGCAGGCAACGGACCGCTCGGCGGGCCCGCCGCAGGGCCCGCAGCTCTTGAACGCTTTCGTTGAACTGCAGCACGCGGACCGGTTGTCGGCTGAGGTGGTCTGCTGACATTGTCTTTGACCACTGCCTCGCCCTGCCGTGCTCCTGTTGGCTTCTGCCTCCCCGGCTCGCCGGCGTCTGCTGGAGCAGGCTTCGATTCCCCACCGGGTCCAGGTCAGCGGGGTTGATGAAGACGCCATCACCCATCCCGACCCGGGGCAGCTGGTCCAGCTTTTGGCCAGGGCCAAGGCGGGGGCAGTCCTCCAGGGCGGGATTGCTCCAGAGATCTCAGCGGTGCTGGGCTGCGATTCGGTCTTGGCCTTTGAGGGGGAGGTCTTTGGCAAACCCGCAGATGCCGCGGAGGCCATCGCCAGGTGGAAGCGGATGCGGGGCAGCTGGGGGGAGCTCCACACCGGCCATGCCCTACTCAATCCAGCTGGAGGGGAGCGGGTCACGACCGTGACCACCCGGGTCCTGTTTGCTGAGCTGAGCGACGCGGGGATCGAGGCCTATGTGGCCACGGGTGAACCGCTTCAGTGCGCCGGTGGCTTTGCCTTGGAAGGGCGTGGTGGCTGCTTGGTGGAACGGCTGGATGGCTGCTTCTCCAACGTCATTGGCCTCAGCCTGCCCCTGCTGCGGCGGTGGATGCGGGCGGAAGGTTGAAACGCCCGAGCTTGGCGTCATCGGACAAGGTGGCTGTGGAGAAGCAGACCCCAGACCAGTTTTCGTAGCTCTGCAGGCTGCGGGCCTCTCCAAGGCCATAGGGCGGTTCGATGTCGTGCCCTTGGAGGAGAGCTTGGATGCGTGCGAGGGAGCGTTGGTTGAGGCTGCTCCAGTCGCTGTGATCAGCCCAGTGGGTGATGTGGTCTTGCCCTGCTGCTTTGTAGAGATGAAAGAGCAGAAGGCGATCGGGGTTGTAGAAATTGAAGCCTCGGGTCCAGAGCCGTAGGGCAAGAGAAATCTCTTCCCCGTAGAAGTAGAGCTGGGGATCGTAGGGCACTTCATCAATGAGGCTGCTGGGGCCAAAGAGCAGCCCGGCGGCAACAAAGGCACTGGGGAGTGGCGCCTTGGGGCACTCGTCGGGATAGCGGAAGCTGTTGAACCCCCTCAATCGCAGGATGCCCTGCTCATCGAAGTGCAGGGCTGAGAGCAAGGGCAGAAAGTCCTGATCGAGTTGATCAGGTGGTGAGAAGGCATTGGGGTAGCAGCTGAGGATGGCCCTGGGGTCGTTGCAGCGCTGCCAGCTCGCGAGTAGCTCCACATCCCAGCCATCGATGCAGCGCATGTGGCTATCGATCTGCAGTGTGAAGGGCTCCCCGCTCCAGAGTTGTTGGGTGCGGGCGCGGGCCCAGCAGACGCCATGGCTGTCGCTGGCGGCGACCTCATCGATGAGTAGCTCTGCGCCGCGCAGTGTCTCCCCATGGGGGAGGGAGTCTTGGCCGCAGCTGGTTTGATCTGCTGGATTGATCTGTAGGCAGATCCCAATGCGCAGTTGCTCGGGCCGGTGAGCCTTGGAGATCAGATCAGAGAGGGTTGCGGCCAGCTCGGGATCCCGGTAGCTGGCGATCTGAATAAAGATCTGCTTGGGAGGCAACCGTCTCGCCGAGGCCTGATGCAGGCTACTGGAGGTTTCGTTTCCCTAGAACGGCTCTGTGGGTAGGCCTCTAACGCCGGAGTGGAGCGCTTGGCTGCGTCTGAACCGTGATCGTGGTTGTGACCTGGAGACCCTGCGGCGGCGTGCAGAAGCCGAGGGTTTTGAGCCAGACGAAGTCGCTGCTGCACTCAGCTCGAAGCCTTTAGAGGTGGCAGCAGGACGTTGGGCGGATCCGCCATTGATCGATCCAGGGCATCAGCCCAGGGCCTGGCGATTGGACACGCCGCTTGCTCAGGTCTTTGAGATTCCTGGTTTGTTGAGTCGCGGCGAGTGTGACGCAGTGATCCAGGCCATTGATCAAAGCCTGGTCCCCTCGACGGTCACAACCGGTCCGCTGGATTACCGCACCAGTCAGACCTGTCATTTGGCGGATGCTGCGCCTGATTTGACCAAGGATCTCGATACGCGCTTTGCCGCCTTATTTGGGGTGGATCCAGCGTTCGCTGAACCTCTGCAAGGCCAGAGGTACGCCCCGGGGCAGTACTTCAAGGCCCATACCGATTGGTTCTCACCAGGTACAGATGAGTTTGAGCAGCACACCGCGCTGGGCGGTCAGCGCACCTGGACTTTGATGGTTTATCTGAATGCGGTGGAACGGGGAGGGGAAACGGTCTTCTCACGTTTGGGCCGTGCCTTTACCCCCATCGCGGGACTGGGGTTGGCGTGGAACAACCTGCATGTTGGAGGTGAGCCCAATCACGAGACATTGCATGAGGCGATGCCAGTGGAGCAGGGGCTGAAGTACGTGATCACCAAATGGTTTCGGGCAGAGCCTGGGCGCTGACTCGCCGCTGACAGCCGCGCCCCAGCTGTCGCGACTGATACAGTCCTCCAGCCGCCAGACTGAATTGCTGAAGGCCGCTCAGTTGAGGACGAGCGCCCGCGCAGTCGCTGCTGTGAGTGGTGTTTGCTTGCCTCTATGGGTTCTGTGCGGC
>JAURGL010000013.1 GCA_030833825.1 Vulcanococcus sp. SFB_649D_100_25
CGGGCAGCGTGAAGATGTCGTTCGCGTACATCGCGAGCGGGTCGTCGAGCCGCGCGCCGATCGGGAACGCCACGGTCGGCGCGGTCGGCAGCAGGATCGCGTCGACGTCCCCGAAGGCGGCGTCGAAATCGCGGCGGATCAGAGTGCGCACGCGCTGCGCCTGCACGTAGTAGGCGTCGTGGTAGCCGGCCGACAGGGCGTAGGTGCCGATCAGGATGCGGCGCTTCACCTCGTCGCCGAACCCTTCAGCGCGGCTGCGGGCTGTCATCTCCGCCAGGCTGTTGGCCTCGTCGGCCCTAAAGCCGTACTTCACGCCGTCGTAACGGGCGAGATTGGCGGATGCCTCCGATGGTGCGATCACGTAGTAGGTGGCAATCCCGTCGTTGAACCGGGGACAGCTGACATCCACCAGTTCACAGCCCAGGGCTTGCAGCTGATTCGCGGCCGCCATCACCGAGGCCTTGACTTCAGGGTCAAGCCCCTCGGCTTCGAAGCACTCCCGCACGAGTCCCACCCGCAGACCCGCCACTGGCTGGGTGAGGGCGGAGCGGTAGTCAGGCACAGGTGCCTTCAGGCAGGTGGAATCGCGGGGGTCTGGCCCGGCAATCACCTGCAGAAGTTCGGCTGCATCGGCAACGCTGGTGGTGAAGGGGCCCACTTGATCGAGGGAGCTGGCAAAGGCCACCAGGCCATAGCGGCTCACCCGTCCGTAGGTGGGCTTGAGACCCACAACCCCACAGAAAGCGGCGGGCTGCCTGATCGAGCCTCCGGTGTCAGAGCCCAGGGCGGCGACGCATTCACCCGCGGCGACGGCGGCGGCACTACCACCGGAGCTACCACCAGGGACCTTGTCGGTGTCCCAGGGATTGCGACTGGGACCAAAGGCCGAGGTCTCGGTGGAGCTGCCCATGGCGAACTCATCGAGATTGGTCTTCCCCAGCAAGACCGCACCCGAGCTCCAAAGCCGATCGGTGACGGTGGATTCGTAGGGGGGAACGAAGTTCTCCAGCATCCGGCTGGAGCAGGTGGTGCGGATCCCGCGGGTGCAGAGGTTGTCCTTGATCGCCAGGGGGACCCCCGCCAGAGGGGGCAGGGCAGCGCCAGAAGCCCTCAGGGCATCGATCCGATCAGCATCGGCGCGGGCCCGCTCCGCCGTCACCTCCGTGTAGGCGTGGACACTGGGCTCAACGGCCTCGATCCGGCTGAGGTGATGGTCAGTGAGCTCGCGAGCGGACACTGCGCCGCTGTTGAGCTGCTCACGCCACTCGGCGATGCCCATCAAACCCAGACCACTAGCAGGCTTGACGCTATCAGTCAGCCCTGGCCGCAGGGCTCAGGAACCACTGCTGATGGTGAGGGGCTCACTGCGCCGGGCCCGAATCAAGGTGTGCTGGATCTCCGAAGCCCCCTCACTGCGCAAATCCGCCAAGAAGGGGGGAAGGGAGGATTCCAGCGTGCTGCGCCGCAGGTAAGGACCGAACCAATAGGTCACATCCGGTTGACGCGTTTCAACGCGAGCCCACCAGGCCAAACCAAACCCATTGGCAATGCTGCGCAGAGGCCGGATCAGGGGGGTCATCAGGGCTGGATGGGATGCCCCCATTGTGGCTGCGAATGGACCTTTCGCGGTACTCAGAGCTGGATGTCGGAGGAGAACGTCGTGCTGGGCTCGACCGACAACCCCAGGTTGAGGGTGCTCGTATCGGGGCTCGCTTCGGTTGCGGCAGGCGCATCCTGGGTGCCGAGCTCTGCGATCACGTCGGCCACGATCTGCTCAGCCCGGCGCTGCTCCTCTGCGCTGAACGCCTCCTCTACAGGTGCATCAACAGCTGGTGCATCCACAGTTGGTGCATCAATGACGGCTGGTGAGTCGATCACGGAGGCGGTGGGCTCTTCGGCGATCTCCTCAGGGACAGCGGCTGCCTGGATCGCGGGAGGTGCGGGCATCTGAGGGCGCACGATCCGAGGGGCGGGTGCCGAACCGCTGATCTGCTTCATCCAGCCGCGGCGGGCAACCTCATAGAGGACCATCGCGGTGGCGACCGAAGCATTCAGGCTGGGGGTGGCTCCGCGCAAGGGAATCCGGACGAGTTGATCGCAATGCTTGCGGGTCAACATCGAGAGGCCGGACCCTTCCGATCCGGTCACGATCACCAGCGGACCGTCCAGGTCGGCATCGCTGAGGGACACACTCCCCTCGCCCGCCAGACCAATCACCCGATAGCCCTCCTGCTTGAGGGTGTCGAGGGCACGGTTGAGGTTGACCACCCGAGCCACCGGCAGGTGCTCAAGGGCACCGGCAGCGACTTTGGCAACGGAGCCTGTCAGGCCCGCGCTGCGGCGCTGGGGAAGAACAAGCCCATGGGCACCCAGGGCCTCTGCGCTGCGAACGATCGCGCCAAGGTTGTGGGGGTCCGTGATCCCATCAAGGGCCATCAACAGCGGTGGCTCCCCGAGTCCGCGGCAGCCATCCACCAGGCTCCCGAGATCAAGGGTGTCAGCAGCAGCAGCCTGCAGAACGATCCCCTGGTGGACCGCTCCATCGGTGAGTTGACCGAGCCGAGCCCAGGTGACTTCCTCCACCAGGACGCCGCCGGCCTTCGCTTCCCGCAGCAGCTGCAGGAACCGGGGCTGGAAGCGCATTTCCGGGGTGCACCAGATGCGGTGAATCGGACGATCACTTTCAAGAGCCGCCTGGGCGGCGTGGCGCCCCCAGATCAGATCGTCAGCAGGGGAGGCATTGAAACGCTCCGCCTCCCCCGAGGGGACATCGACGGCGATGGGAGGGCGGGACTGGGGACGATCACGTCCGGCATCGCGGCCCGTCTCACGAAAGATCTCGCGACCCATCTCGCGACCGGACTCCCGATAGGGGCTGCGGCCGCCGGCAGGGGCATCAAAACGACGACCTTGGGGACGGCCCTGGGGGCGACTGGAGCGACGCTCTGGCCGGCTGGAGCCCTCTGGGCGACGCTCAAAACGGGGACGACGATCCCCCGCGTCCGGGCGCTCACGGCGCTCACGCCGGTCCTCTCCCTCAGGGGTCCATTCGCCGCGGGGCCTGAAGGGTCGCGCGCCGGGCCGGGGGCCTGGGCGTCCACCACCACCACGGCCGGCGGGGCGATCTGAAAAACGGCCGCCGGAGCGGGACGGCTGGCCGGCACCGGAGCCCTGACGTTGGTCCTTACGACGATCAAAACGGGGGCTCATCGGTCTTTGGCAAAGGGTTATCAGTCGGCGTCCTCGAGTTCTGCCAGCAGCTGGGCAAGGCGGCTGGGGTTCTGCAGAAAGAGCCAGCCCACCATTGTCTCAAATCCCGTCGCCCGCCCATAGACACCCGCCTCTCCTTTGCGGGGTCCGCGACCGGCCCGGTTGCGGCCGCGGCGGACCAACTCGAGCTCCTCGTCGCTGAGAAGACCGCGCTGCTCAAGGCTTTCTAGGGCTGCAGATTGGGCATCCGCTCGAACATCGGAAACCACAGCTCGATGCAAATCGGCGCTGCGGCCCGGTTGGCGACAGCGCCGCAGGCGTTGGTGCAACTCCCAAACCGCGTCGCCAAGCCACGCCAACTGGAGGGGGCCCAGCTCACCGGGCATTCCCGGAGGCTGGAGCTGGGCCAACCAGGCGTGGGACTCAGGCCGCGATGGCTCCGAGGGCGGTGTTGAGGTCGGGCTGGAGATGGAGGAACTCCTCAAGCCTTACCAGTTTCACCGTCTGCACCACCCGGGCATTGCCCACCACCAGGAACTGGATCTTCTGCTCGTTGCAGTGCTTGGCGAACTGCACGAGGGCTCCCAGACCGGAGGAGTCGATGAAGTCGATCTTGCTCAGATCGATCACCAGCGGCTGAGGCGTGCTGGTGAGGTGGTCGTTGATGAAGGCGAGAAACTGCTTCTCGGAATAGGCGTCCAGCTGGCCGGTGAAGCTGAACAGCAGACAGCCGTCTTGCTGTTCAAAGCCACCGCGCAAGGAGACGGTCAATCGCTGCAGATCAGTGATGGCTCCTGACCTCTGACGTCACGGGCGATCGCAGTGTAGTGACGGTTTTGGCAATGGGCAGGACCGCAACAAAGTGCGATCGATCCCCAGCAGCTCAGGGCCGCCGCTCAGCCATCAGAGCGGCAAAACGGCCGAAATGGTGATCCGCGTCGTGGGGGCCCGGGCTGGCCTCCGGGTGGTACTGAACCCCGAAGATCGGCCTGTGGCGATGGGCGAAGGCAGCCACGGTGCGGTCGTTGAGATTGAAGTGGGTGACTTCCATCTGATCGCCGGGCAGGCTGCCGGCATCCAGGGCAAAGCCATGGTTCTGGCTTGTGATCTCCACCACCCCGGTGCTGCCGCAGGGATGGTTCAGACCACGGTGGCCGTAGCCCAGCTTGAAGGTGGTGCCGCCGAGGGCGAGGCCGAGGATCTGATGCCCCAGGCAGATCCCGAAGATCGGCAGGTTGTCCTGTTGCACCAATCCCTTGGCCAGGGCGATGCCGCTGCTGACCGCAGCCGGATCGCCAGGGCCGTTGGAGAGGAACACCCCTTCTGGATCGAGGGCCAGGACCTGCTCAAGGGTGGCATCAGCCGGCAGGACGGTGACAGCACATCCATGGGCCACCAGGCGCTCCAAGATGGCCCGCTTGATGCCGAAATCGATCGCCACGACCCGATAGGGGACCGGAGGGTTGTCCTGAAGCCTCTGGTCAAACCCCGCGGGACAGAGTTTGTTCCAGGTGTAGGCCTGCTCGGTGCTGACGGTCTGGGCCAGATTGAGCCCAGCCATCGATGGCATGGCCTTGACCTGCTCCAGCAGTTGCTGGGGGCTTGTGCCATCGGTGCTGATGGCACCGTTGATGGCCCCTCCATCGCGCAGGTGACGCACCAGAGAACGGGTGTCGACTCCAGCGATGCCCACCACGTTGTGGCTCTCGAGCCATGACTCCAGGCGAGCCTCCGTGCGCCAGTTGCTCGCCACCGGCGCCAGCTCCCGTGCGATCACACCACGCACGTGGGGAGCATCCGCTTCCTGGTCGGCACTGTTGATGCCGGTGTTCCCCAATTCGGGATAGGTAAAGGTGACCAACTGCCCGGCATAGCTCGGGTCCGTCATCACTTCCTGGTAACCGGTCATGCCGGTGTTGAACACCACCTCTCCGAGGGCGGTGCCCTTCGCGCCAAACGCTTCTCCGCGCAGCACCAGGCCATCGGCCAGCACCAGAACAGCAGCGGTCGGGGTGGAGGCACTCGTCATGGTCGCCATCATCCCGTAAGGGGTGCCTAGGGCAGGGCGTCCCGAAGGGCCTCAAGCCGTCCCCAGGCGGCCCCACTCTCCAGGGCTCCCAGGGCCATCGGCAGCGCGCTCTCCACCGAATCGCTCAGGCCGGCTGCCCAGATCACCAAGGCGGTGTTCAGGGCCACGACGTCACGCTGCGCCGCCGTCCCTTGACCCTTGAGAACCGCTTCAAGGATGGCGGCATTGGTCTGCAGATCCCCGCCCACCAGGGCCTCCATCGGCGCCAGGCTCAGCCCCAGGGAAGCGGGATCGAGCAGCTGGGGGCTCACCTCTCCATCACGGATCAGACGCAGTTGGCTGGGGCCCGACAGGGAAGCTTCATCCAGACCGCCGTGGCCGAAGACCACTACACCGCGCTGGAGGCCAAGACGGCAGAGAGCATCCGCCATCGGATCCAGCAGATCAGCAGCCCCCACCCCCAGCACCTGGAAATCCGGTCGCAACGGATTGACCAGGGGGCCCAGCAGGTTGAACACCGTGCGGATCCCGAGGGAGCGCCGCAGGGGAGCGAGGCCCACCAGGGCGGGATGCCAACCGGGGGCAAAGAGAAAGGTGACTCCCGTCTCAGGCAGAACCTTCACCACCGCGTCGGTTGGGGCCTGCAAATTGAGACCAACGGCCTCCAGCACATCAGCGGATCCAACCTTGCCGCTGGCGCTGCGGTTGCCGTGCTTGGCAACGCTGGCCCCACAGGCGGCCGCCGCGAAGGCCACTGCCGTTGAGATGTTGAACGTGTTGGCCCCATCGCCACCGGTCCCACAGGTATCCACCAAGGGGAGGTCCGGCCTGGGGCAGGGCAGCGGGGCCGCAGCCCGCAACACCTGAGCCATCGCCGCAAGCTCCTCACCATTGAGCCCCTTGGCGCGCAGGGCAGCCAACAGGGCACCGGTGAGCACCGGCTCAATCTGCTCGGAAAGCCATCCCTCCATCAGGGAGGCGGACTGGGCTGAGCTGAGGGAATCGCCGCTGAGCAGCTGATCCAAAAGTGCGGACCAAGGGGACGAGGCGGCCATGGGAATGGGGCGATGCAGGGGATGGTTGGCTGCTGGGGTCGCAGGAGGATTCAGGGGCTGTCCTGATCGGCGGTATCGAAGCCGGAGCCCACGGACTGCTCAGCCGCTTCGGCGCCCGGACGAAAGCCCCCGGACCAGATGGCTCGGCAGCGCTCGTTTAACTGCTCCCGGCTCAGGCCCCAGAGGCGAAGGGTCTTCTGAAGGTCGTCCTGGAGGTCATGGGCCCCGGGAAATCCGCTGTAGCGCATCAGCAGGCGACCGGTCTCCACCAGATCGGCCTCTGCAGGGGACGTCGTAGCCAGAAGACGATCCACCAGGTCACGATCGGTGGCGTAGAGGGGATGGACCTGCTGGTCGTCGCTCATGGGAGCTGGCGCGCAATGGCAACAGATTCCCATTTTCCGGGCAGGAACGGGTCGCAGGGACCACTGCCTAGGTTGGCGAGACCTTGCAGCGATTCATGGCGGCCATCCGCTTCGGCCTGATCCAGCGCTACCTGCGTCCTTACCGCCGCACAGTGCTGCTGGGGATCGCCGCGCTGGTGGTTGTCAACCTGTTGAGCGTCACCATCCCGCTGCTGGTGCGCGGGGTGATCGACGACATCCAGGACGGATTCACCTATACAGATGTGATCCGTCAGGCGGCCGTGATCGTGGCCCTGGCCACGGCCATGGGAGCGGTGCGCCTGATCTCGCGGATGCTGGTGTTCGGGGTCGGGCGCCAGGTGGAAGCCAACCTCAAACAACAGATCTTTGACCACATGCTCCGTCAGGAGCCGGGCTGGGTTCAGACCACGGGCAGTGGAGAGGTCATCAGCCGTGCCACCAGTGATGTGGAAAACGTGCGCCGGCTGCTGGGCTTCGCCGTTCTGAGCCTGACCAATACGGCACTGGCCTACGCCTTAACCCTGCCGGCGATGCTGGCAATCGATCCCTGGTTGAGCCTCGCTGCCGTCGGGCTCTACCCCCTGATGCTGGTCACCGTGCGCCTGTTCGGTGGTCGGATGATGCGGCAGCAGCGCCGCCAGCAGGAGGCTCTGGCTCAGCTGAGCGACCTGATCCAAGAGGACCTCTCCGGCATCAGCGCGATCAAGATCTACGGGCAGGAGCGGACCGAGCGGCAGGCCTTCGAGCAACGAAACCGGCGTTACCGCGATGACGCCCTCCAGTTAGCCCGCACCCGCAGCACCCTCTTTCCGCTGCTTGAGGGGATCTCCTCGATCAGCCTCCTGCTCTTGCTGGCCCTTGGCAGTGGACAGCTGGAAAGCGGACGGCTGTCGATCGGCGATCTGGTGGCGCTGATCCTGTACGTGGAGCGCCTGGTCTTCCCGACGGCCCTGCTGGGCTTCACCTTGAACACCTTCCAGACCGGTCAGGTCAGCCTGGAGCGGGTTGAGGACCTGCTGCGGCGCCAGCCCCTGATCCAGTCACCTGCCCAGGCCAAGGCCATCCCGCAGCGTCAGGGCACCCGCGCAGCTGCGATCGAGGCGCGGAACCTGTCGCTGCGCTACCCCGATGCTGAGCGCAACACCCTCGAAGGGGTGAGTTTTCAACTCAAGCCCGGTGAACTCGTCGCCCTGGTGGGGCCAGTGGGCTGCGGTAAGACCACCCTGGCGAGGGCCTTGGGACGGATGGTGGAGGTGCCGGCCGGACAGCTCTTTATCGATGGGGTTGATCTCACCGAGCTGGACCTACCGGATCTGCGGCGCCAGGTGGCCCTGGTCCCCCAGGAGGGCTACCTGTTCACCGCCAGCCTTGCTGACAACCTGCGCTACGGCGAACCGGAAGCCAGCCAAGAGCGGGTGGAGCATGCCGCTGGGCAGGCGCGTCTAGCCGGTGATGTGCGGGGATTCCCCGATGGCTACGGCACCCTGGTGGGGGAACGGGGCATCACGCTGAGCGGGGGGCAACGCCAACGCACAGCCCTAGGCCGCGCTCTGCTTGTGGAAGCGCCATTGCTGGTGCTCGATGACGCCCTTGCCAGCGTCGACAACAACACGGCCGCCGACATCCTGCGCTCGATCCGAGGCCAGCAGGACCGGACGGTGCTGATGATCAGCCACCAGCTGTCAGCCGCCGCAGCCTGCGATCGCATCCTGGTGCTCGACGAGGGTCGCCTGGTGCAACAGGGGCACCACAGTGTGCTGGTGCAGCAAAGCGGCACCTACCGCAGGCTGTGGGAGCGGGAACAGGCGGAAGAACAGCTGCGCCGGGCGGCCTGAGATCACACTTCTGATACGGAGCCAGACAAGCGAGCGGACCGTGGCTTAGCTGACGGTGCTGCTCCTGCCCAGGGCTCACCATGCTGACCGGCACGTCCTATCGCCTTCGCTGCACCCTCACCTTTGGCGACATCTACGGCCAGATCCTGATCTGGATGATGGTGATTTTCGTCAGCCTGGCTTCGGGTCTGGCCTTGATGGGCGCAAGCAAACCGCTGGTGGCGCTGATCGGTGTGGGCCTGATCCTGGTGCTGTCCCTGCCGTTCCTCCTGTTCGCCTTCACCACCACCCTGCTGAACCACATCGCCCTGGATCCATCCACTGGCGATGGCTGAGCTTCCTAGGCTCCAGCGACCTGCAGGGCTGTGGTGTTCGGACTGTTTCAGGGGATGACTGGCTCCAAATCCAACTTGGTTTCTCCCGAGGCAGCCCTGCCGGGCCGCTCCACACCGATCCGAACGGCCGAGCGCCATGCCGTCCTCGGGTCCGCCCTGAAGGCTCCCCTGAGCACCAGCCAGCAGGAGGCGTTGTTTGGATGCGGTTGCTTCTGGGGTGCTGAGAAGGGCTTCTGGAGACTCCCTGGGGTGATCACGACCGCGGTGGGCTACGCCGGCGGGTTCACCCCCAACCCGAGCTACGAGGAGGTCTGCTCCGGCCGCACCGGACACACCGAAGTGGTGCGCGTGGTCTGGGACATCAATGCCATTGATTTCAGCGACCTGCTGAAACTGTTCTGGGAGTGCCACAACCCAACCCAGGGCATGGCCCAGGGGAATGACAGCGGGACCCAGTACCGCTCCGCGATCTACGTGGACGACGCCGATCTGCTGGAACGCGCCATCGCCTCACGAGATCGCTACCAAGCCCTGCTCAACGCGGCGGGACGTGGAGCTATCACAACCGAGATCGAAGCCCAGAAACCGTTTTTCTTTGCTGAGGACTACCACCAGCAGTACCTCGCCCGGCCGGGGAGTCGCCCCTACTGCTCCGCCCAACCCCAGGGCGTTCTGCTGGATGAGCAGTGGGCAGGATGCGCCTTCAAGCTCCCGGCCAGGGTCTGGTCCCATTACGACTGGAGCATTAATCACTGCGTCCTGCGCGGTGACAACAGCCCGATTGCCCTTTAAGCACCGACCTGGGATCATCCATCTGTGATCAGCCCGTCGTGATCCCCCTTTTGGCCCTGGTTTTGGCACAGGCGATGCAGTCCCCCTGGTGGGAGGACTACGCCATCAAAGACAGCTATCTGTGCAACGACAAAGGCACCCTGGTGCTCGAGCGCAATCAATCCCAGGCCTCATTGATCACGGGGCGTTTCCGCCGCACCTTCTTTCGCCAGGACAGCAGTGAGCCTGGAGTTCGCTACAGCAGTGACGGTATGGATCTGATCCTGAGGGGCGATGAGCTCACCTTGGAGCAACTGCCCATGCGCATGCAATGTCAACGGGTCGATCAGGTCTGATGAATCCACTCCCTGATCGCACCGTGATTGTGGGCATCCTCGCGACCGTGGGGGTGGTGTTTGCGCTGGTGTTCTGGTTTGTCCGCCTCTCTCCCAGCGTGGACCCGCCGATGCTCTGGAAAGAACAACCGCGCCTGGAGGCACCGATCAAGCCGGCCAATGGGTCCAACAGACCGGGCTCTCTGATCTGACGGGGTTGGCGTCCTTGAACACACCCTTTGGGAGCGAGCGGCAGTTGCGGAACAATGGCCACGGCCCATCAGAAGAACCCAGCGTCATCGCCAACGAGGATCTCTCACCAACGCAACGCCAGTTGCACCCGCTACCGCGCGGGCTCGTTGAGCTGTACGGGCTGCTGGCCGTGCTGTTCGTTCTCGTGCCCGAGTGGATGGCCGACGGAGCCCTGGCGGGCTTCCGCTCCGGCCGGCGGGGCAGCGACTTGCCGATGACCACCATGGCCTGGCAAAGGGTTCCTGAACTGCGCCTCGCGTCGATGAATCTGCGGCAGCTACGCAGCCTCGCCTCGGAGCTGCGTCTCTTGGGTTATGGGGGTCTGAACCGCGATCAACTGAGCCGTCGCCTCCTGCGCAGAATCAAGGCCAGACGCGGGAAAGCGCTGTGATAACTTCTTTCTCGCCGGGGCGTAGCGCAGCTTGGTAGCGCACCACTTTGGGGTAGTGGGGGTCGTGGGTTCAAATCCCGCCGCTCCGATTTGATCACCGGCAACTTCCGCCAAAACCACCTCCCCCAGAGGTGGTTTTTTTGTGCCTGGGCTCGAACGCCTCCACGCCCAGCGCCTTCGGATCACTCCAATCGGGTCTGGACCCGATAGCTCTCGAGCCAGCGATTGACACGGCCCCGCAGGGAAGGGGGCACCTCCTCCAACAACTGGGACAACTCCAACGCGGCGAGGCGCTTCAAATCCCGCACATCGACATGCCAGAGAGCCTCCGCCTCACGAATCAATCGCGCCCAGGTCCGGGTGTTTTGCCAGCGCTGCACTGTGCTGGTGGCGCAGGGCCGATAGGGCCTGCCCCTCGCTTTCGGTGTCATGACATAGGCCTAACGGCACCATCAACCTTGGGAAAGGCCATCAGGCAGTGGAACAAATGGCAGGTTCCGCTTCCTGTTGCTGAAGCAAATCAGGCGCTTTGGCGCTGAGGGCTCTCGTCCGCAGGAACCACCGGGAAGTCGAGCAGGGTCACTTCGCGCTCCGAAAGGCGCCGGCTCCAGGCTCCACTGATGGGCTCGTTCCAACGGAAGCCCGCCTCCCGGGCCCTATGGCGTTCCTCATAGGAAAGGCGGGCCCGGTAGAGGCGCCTGGGCTCCATCCCCTGCGCCAGCAGGCCCTCGAGATCCACACAACGCTCAAACACCTGAGCGAGGTAGATGCAATCGGTGAGGGCGCGGTGGGCAGCCCAGACCGGCACGCCATAGGCAAGGGCCAGATCACGCACCGAAGGGTTGGAGCGCAGATGGCGATCCGCAGGCCAGCGGATGTCCTCCATGCTGCAGAGCCAGGGCTTGGCCAAAGCAGGCAACACGCCCGAGCCAAACCACTGCTTGTCAAAGGCAGCGTTGTGGGCCACCAACAGATCTGACGCCTCCACCATCGCCTCAAAGCAGGCCAGAGCGGGCTGCCAGGGTTGCGGGCGTTGGGTCAGGGCAGGAGCGATGCCGTTGACCACTTCTGCCGGGTTGTGCCCGCAGGGGAGGAGGAACGACACCTGGCTGAGTACCGAACGATCCGGGACCGAAAACAGGACGGCGCCCACCTCGATGCACTGATCCCGTTCTGGATTGAGGCCAGTGGTCTCCGTATCGAGGATCAACAGGGTGCTCACGCCATCAGCCTCCTGTCCAGCAACCGGTGCGACAGCGTCGGTGGGAGCGGCAGCCGGTGGGGCCTGGTCCACGGGAGCCCCCACCAGGGAGAGGAGATCCGCCTGCTCCCAACTCGATTGCGGAAGTGGTGTGGCGTCAGCGCCTTCGCTCATCGACAGCCCAGTGCTGCGCCCATGATCCCAGCCCGAAGCAGGGGCTGCCTAGGGTTCGAAGAACTGTTTCCATCCCCTTGGCCCAGGCCCTCAGCAGCGGAGATCGCGCCCCCCTGATCGCCCTCACCGACCAGAACGGCAGCGAGCGTTGCAGCGATCAACTGCAAGGCAAGTCCCTGGTGCTGTTCTTCTATCCCAAGGACGACACCCCCGGCTGCACGATGGAGGCCTGTGCCTTCCGGGACAGCTATGCCGACCTGCAGGCCCTGGGGGCCGAGGTCTGGGGCGTGAGCGGCGATGACGCCACCAGCCACCAGCGCTTCGCGCAGCGCCACAACCTGCCCTTCCCGTTGCTGGTTGATCGGGGCAATCAGTTGCGCAAGGCCTTCGGCGTGCCGAGCGTGCTTGGTCTGCTGCCGGGTCGCGTCACCTACGTGATCGATCCGGACGGGGTGATCCGCCACGTCTTCAACAACCTGCTGGATGGTCCGGCCCACCGCCGTGAAGCGCTGGACTGCCTGAAACGCATTCAGGCCCCATGAACTGGCGCCAGCGGGGGAGCCTCTGGTGCCTCAGTCCGGCCAGGACGCGTGGGCTGGTGGAATTCATCGGCGGCAGCTACCTGGCCGCGACACCACAGATCTCTTATCGGCGCTTCCTGGAGGCCCTGGCGAACCAGGGTCTGTTGGTTCATGCCTGGAGTTACGTCCCTGGATTTGATCACCAGGCCCAGGCCAACAGTGCCTGGAAGTCGTTTCGCCAATGCCGGGATCCTGGAGCCGGTACCCCCCTGCGCCTGGGCCACAGCCTCGGCTGCAAGCTTCACCTGCTGGCCCCGGATAACGGACGCAACTGCAGCGGGTTGGCGGCGTTGAGCTTCAACAACTTTTCGGCTGAACGCTCCGTGCCGCTGTTGGCAGAACTGGGGCCGCGTCTGGGGGTGACCAGCGAGTTCAGCCCTTCCCCCCAGGAGACATTGGCCCTGGTGGGCAGCAACTACCAGCAAGCCCGCAACCTGCTGGTGCGGTTTCGGCGCGACAGCCTGGATCAAAGCGCGCGGCTACTTGAGGTCCTCCAGGGGCGCCAAGGCGATCAGTCGTCCCTCCTCGAGAGACCAGGGGATCACCTCAGCCCAGCCAGTGCGGGGCTGAGGCAGAACCTCCTCGGGAGTTGGGCCGATGACCAGAACCGCCAGCTGGAGATGGAGCAGCTGGCGGCCCAGATCTGTGACTGGTGGCTGGGGAACTAACTCAGACCCGCAGCTGATCGAGCACGGAGCGATCTTCCAGGGTGGAGGTGTCTCCACTCACCTCCTGCCCGGCGGCGAGGGAACGCAGGATTCGGCGCATGATCTTCCCGCTGCGGGTTTTGGGAAGCGCATCACTGAACTTGATCACATCAGGGCGTGCGATCGGACCGATCTCCTTGCCCACATGGGCGCGGAGTTCAGCGATCAAGGCGTCGTCAGATCCGCGGCCAGCCTCCAGGGTGACGAAGGCCACGATCCCTTCACCCTTCAACTCATCGGGCCTGCCGACAACGGCAGCTTCTGCGACGGCGGGATGGCTCACCAGGGCGCTCTCGATCTCCATCGTGCCGAGGCGATGGCCGCTGACATTGATCACGTCGTCAACGCGACCCATCACCCAGAAGTAGCCGTCGGCATCACGGCGAGCTCCGTCCCCCGCGAAGTAGAGGTGGGAGCCATCGGCTGGGCGGATCTCCTCCCAATAGCTCTTCCGGAAGCGATCGGGATCACCGTGCACCGTGCGCATCATTCCCGGCCAAGGGCGACGTACGGCGAGGTATCCGCCCTGATCGGCGGGTTGGGAGTTGCCGTCATGGTCGACGATGTCGGCCTGAATCCCTGGCAGCGGCAGGGTTGCTGAACCTGGCTTGGTGGGGGTGGCCCCCGGCAGGGGGCTGATCATGACGCCGCCGGTTTCGGTCTGCCACCAGGTATCGACGATCGGGCAGCGACCCCGCCCGATCACGTCGCGGTACCAGATCCACGCTTCTGGATTGATCGGCTCCCCAACGGTGCCCAGGATCCGCAGCGAGCTCATGTCGTACTGATCGGGCACCTCGCGACCGCTCTTCATGAAGGCGCGAATCGCCGTGGGGGCGGTATAGAAGATCGTGCAGCGGTGCTTCTCGATCAGCTCCCAGAACGCCCCGGGCTTGCTGGGACGGGGGGCACCCTCGTACATCACGGTCGTGGCACCGTTGGAGAGGGGCCCGTAGACGATGTAGCTGTGACCGGTGATCCAGCCCACATCGGCGGTGCACCAGTGAATGTCGTCCTCACGGATGTCAAAGATCCACTGGAAGGTGAGGTGCGCCCAGAGGTTGTAGCCCGCCGTCGTATGCACCACGCCCTTGGGCTTGCCTGTGGAGCCGGAGGTGTAGAGGACGAACAGGCGGTCCTCACTGTCCATCGGCTCGGCAGGGCAGTCCGCACTCTGAGCAGCCACAAGCTCGTGCCACCAGTGGTCACGACCTGGCTCCATGGAGCAGGCGGACTCGATGCGCTGCACCACCAGGACGTGCTGCACGGTCGGGGCTCCGCCCTTGGCGGCCAGGGCCTCATCAACCGCTGGCTTCAGGGGCACCGGTTTGTCCTTGCGGAAACCACCATCGGCGGTGATCACCGCCTTGGCCTCGCCATCGATCAGGCGATCCCGGAGGGCATCGGCGGAGAAGCCTCCGAAGACAACGGAATGGGGCGCTCCAATGCGGGCACAGGCGAGCATCGCGATCGCCGCCTCAGGGACCATCGGCATGTAGAGGGCCACCAGATCACCCTTCCCGATCCCAAGGGACTTGAGGGCATTGGCGGTTTTACAGACTTCGGCATGCAGCTCCCGGTAGGTGAAGGTGCGGACATCGCCGGGTTCCCCTTCCCAGATCAGAGCGGTCTTCTCAGCCCGTGGACCGCTCAGATGCCGATCGAGGCAGTTGAAGCTGAGGTTGGTCTTGCCCCCTTCAAACCAGCGCGCGAAGGGCGGGTTACTCCAATCGAGAACCGTGTGAAAAGGCTCGAACCAGTGCAACTGCTGGCGGGCCTGATCGCCCCAGAAGGCATCGGGATTGGACGCGGCTTGATCGGCGAGCTCCCGGTAGGCCTCCATGGAGCCAATCCGCGCCGAAGCTGAGAGGGCGGCCGGGGGCTCAAAAACCCTCTGCTCATTCAGCACCGACTCGATACCGGTCTCAACCATGGGGCGGCAAGGAAGGCAATTCGCCCATTCAAGCGAGGAAAAAGGCACTGCTGCATCGCTGTAACGCTGCTGCAGGGATGGGCCTCTGGATCAGGATGGTGAGATGGTCCGCCCCGCCGCCTGCCTGTTTGATCTCGACGGGCTCCTGCTCGACACCGAGCCGCTGCACGCGGAGGCCTGGCAGCGGGCGTCATCGCACTTTGGCCGGGAGCTCCAGGCCGATGAACTGATGGCCCTGCGCGGGAGGCGGCGCCTGGACTGCGCCGATCAGGTGCGCCAGTGGATCACCGCATCCGGTCTCCAGGCTCCGAGCCAAGAGGAGCTCCTGGCGGTGCGCCAACCGATCGCCGAGGCCCTGCTGGTGCAAGCCCAACCGATGCCTGGGGCGAGGGCTCTCGTGGAGGGCTGCCACCAGCTGGGGGTCCCCATGGCCCTGGCCACCAGCAGCTCCCGTTCAGCGGTCGCCCTCAAGGCAGAACCGCATCCCTGGATTGCCCTGATTGAGCAGCGCGTCCACGGGGATGACCCGGAACTGAAACGGGGGAAACCGGAGCCCGATGTCTTCGAACTGGCGGCTCAGCGCCTCGGGGTCTCCTGCCAGCACAGCTGGGCCTTCGAGGATTCCCCGGCGGGGGCCCAAGCGGCCCTCGCCGCCGGCTGCAAGGTCCTCGTGATGCCCCCGCCCAATCTGCCGGCGCCTGAGCGCACCAACCGATACCCAGCAGGCATCTGGCGATTCCTAGAGGACCTCAGCACCGTCTTGCCACTGCTGGAGCGCTCCTGAACGCAACCGGTTCAGTACAGACGGCTGAGCACGAAGTCAGGTAAGGCCAGCAGAGCGCTGCGGCATTCGGACTGGGGCAGCCAATTCAGGGCATCCCGGGCTTCGTTGGCAAAGCCTTCTGCAAGGGCCCTGGAGCGTTGGATCGCCTGGCTGCTCCGCACCAGCTCAAGGGCCTGATCGAGGTCCCCGGATTCACTGAATTCCCGTTCGATCAGCCCGGCCAAGGCAGGGCGCTCCTCGAGGGCATAAAGGGCAGGAGCGGTGAGGTACCCGCTGGCCAGGTCACTGGCGGCTGGCTTGCCGAGCTGCTGATCGCTCCCCGTGAAATCGAGGATGTCATCCACCACCTGGAAGGCCAGTCCGAGCTGACGTCCAAAGCGATAGAGATCGTCGAGCTGGGGTTCCGGCAGACCACTCAGCACACCTGCGGCCCTGGCACTGTTGGCGATCAGTGATGCCGTCTTGCAGTAGCTCTTCTCGAGGTAGGTCTCAAAGCTCTGGCCGGTGTCGTAGCGGTAAAGCCCCTGCTTCACCTCTCCATCAGCGAGATCCATGATCACGCGAGAGAGGAGCTTCACCACCTCAAGGTTGTCGAGGTTGGCGAGGTGCCAGCTGGCCTGCGCAAACAGAAAGTCGCCAGCCAGGACGGCAACCCGATGGTTGAAGCGACTGTGAACCGTATCCACACCGCGGCGGGTGGAGGCCTCATCCACCACATCGTCGTGAACCAGTGACGCGGTGTGGATCATCTCGGTGATCTCTGCCAAGCGCCGATGACGCCCGCTGAGGTCACCATCCGGGGACAGGGCCCTGGACAGAAGTAGAACGATGCCGGGGCGCAGGCGTTTGCCACCGGCTGAAATGATGCTCGGCGGCAGCCTGGAGGATCGGATGACCAGCACCGATCAGGCTGCGGAGATCACTCAGCAGAGCCTCGAGGTCGGTCTCGACGGGCTGAAGCAGCTCTGCGACGGTGGTCATGACCCCCTGCGGTGCGCTGATCCTAGAAGGCACCGGCCTCCCACCGCTGGCCTAAAGGGGCTCCGATTGGAGCTGCAGAAGGGGCCCGGGGCGCCAGATCAGAGCTTCGCTGCAGCACTGGGCCCCCACCAGACGGGCCACAGCGCGGTCAAAAGCCTGGGGATCACCACTGGTGAAGAACCGATGCTCAGCCGCTGCCGCTGGTTCAGCCAGCAAATCACCCTGGCGCAGCACATCCGCCAGATGTTTGGCCACAGCGGGGGCGGGATCCAGCACCGCCATTCCTGGTCCCACCAGACGACGAATCGCTTCGATCACAAAGGGGTAATGGGTGCAGCCGAGAACGATCGTGTCGGCCCCAGCCGCCAACATCGGCGCCAGAAAGTGCTCGAGCGCCGCGTCGCAATGGGGCCCCTCGAGATCACCCTGCTCCACCAAGTCCGCCAGACCGATGCACACCTGCTCCACCACCCGCACGGAACTGGCGGTGCGTCCAACGGTGGCGCGATACAGCTGTCCTTGAAACGTGGCCGGTGTGGCCATCACCCCCACGACCCCGCTACGGGTCAATTGCACCGCGGGTTTGACCGCCGGCTCCAGCCCAAGAATCGGCACGCCGGGAAAGCGGGTCCGCAACGGCTCCAAGGCCACGGCCGATGCGGTGTTGCAGGCAACCACAATCGCCTTGCAGCCCTGGGAGACCAGGTGCTCACCAATGGCGAGGCAGTACCCCTGGATCTCATCGGCGGAACGGTTGCCGTAGGGCACATGGGCCTGATCGGCGACGTAGAGCGTGGATTCACCCGGTAGGCAATGCACAACCTGACGCCAGACGCTCAACCCACCAACGCCGGAATCAAAGATGCCGATCGGGGCCCCCCTCATGGGTATGCCGTCAGGTAGTTGAGGATGCCCACAGCGATAGCCACGGACATTCGCCGCCGGAAGCTGGGATCGGCAAGACGCGGCGAATCCAACTGGCCTGTCACAAAGCCCATCTCGGCGAGGGCGGCAGGCATCACGGTGCGGCGAATCACAAAGAAGCGGCCCGAACGGGCGCCTCGATCGGGACTGCCGGGCGACACCGCCAGCATCTGGGCCTGGATGGCCTCGGCGAAGGCTTTCGAGCGACCACCCTGGAAATAGAAGGTCTCAATGCCATTCACATCAGGGCGAGACAGGCTCAGGGCATTGGCATGAATGCTCAAAAAGAGATCCGCCCCGCTGTTGTTCGCCAAGGCAACGCGGGGTGGAAGGTCCACATCGACCTCCGAGGTGCGGGTGAGCAGGACCTGCACGCCCTTGGCTTGCAGGAGCTGGGCCACCTGCAGGCTCACATCCAGCACCACGTCGGTTTCGCGCAGCCCGTTGATGCCGACAGCACCGGGATCCGGGCCACCATGGCCAGGGTCAATCACGACCTTGTAACGGCCAGTGGGGACCGTGGGCAGGTCCGCAACGTTGGGTATCGGACCGGCGGGAACCCCCAGCGACGGTGGCGGAATGGCCCGCCAGCTCGGGCTGGAGGGAGCGTCGAGATTCCCCTCCCCGATGGTGCTGATGCCCCTAACAGAGGGCCCGAACTCCATGGACCAGCGGTCCACCTGGGTCCCCACCAGACGGATCGATCGGGGATCGAGGCGGGTCCCCGGGCGGAACTCAATCACCAACCGGGTGGTGTTGTCGGTGGGCCTGCCCACTCGCACTTCGCGGATGGCCCCGCTCCCTCGAATGGAACGGGTGCGTTGCGGGGCCCCGGGGAGATCCAGCCAGATGCGCGGTCCGATCGCTCCCTGCCCCTCCTCAAAAAACGCCTCAACCCGCGTCGCCGGTGGGGTGCGCAGTTCCAGAACGCCATCCGAACTGATCCGCCAGGCGGAGAGGGCACTGATGGCCGCTGCAGGGAGCGCCCAGAGCAGGGCGGCCACCGCAGGAAGCAGCAGCAAGCGCCCGAACAGGCCCCTGGTGGATGACGACCTCACAGCTGACTCAGAACAGTGCTGGTCGGCGATGCTTGAGGCTCGGCATCTGCGCCTGAATGCGCTGGCGATGCCCCACATCAACAGGGGCCACAGCCTGACCGGTGGAGGTGCCTGCGTCGGAGAGCACGGTCCCCCAGGGATCAATCACCAGGGCATGGCCATGGGTCTGTCGGCGCCCCCCATGGCTGCCGGTCTGCGCTGGGGCCAGCACATAGGCCGTGTTTTCAATCGCGCGGGCCTGGAGCAGGACCTGCCAGTGGTCCTTCCCGGTGAAGGCGGTGAAGGCAGCCGGGATGAAGAGAAGATCCGCTCCGGCTCCGGCCAGATAGCGGTAGAGCTCCGGGAAGCGAACGTCGTAACAGATGGAGAGACCGACGCGGCAAAGGCCCGGCACATCAACCACCGGCGGCAAGGACTGCCCGGGCTGAACCGTGGCCGACTCCCGGTAGGTGTTGCCGTCGGGGAGATCGACATCGAAGAGGTGAATCTTGTCGTAGCGGGCGAGGATCTGACCGTCCTTGCCGACAAGCTCAGCGCGGTTGCTGGTGAGGCCAGGGCCAGCCGGTACGGGGTAGCCACCGCCCAGCAAGGTCACCTGGTAGCGGCGAGCCATGGTGACGAGGAAACGCTGGCTCTGCTCAGCGATGGTTGCGGCCAGCTCCAGGCGCTGGGCGTCGTCGCCCATGAAGGCGAAGTTTTCGGGCAGGCCCACC
>JAURGL010000140.1 GCA_030833825.1 Vulcanococcus sp. SFB_649D_100_25
TGTGGCTTTCACAATCTTGTCTTTCAGGTCTCCAGAAGTCGCGGTTCCTTTCGCTTCAATTGTCACCGTTGCTGGTGTTGTTCCTGAGCATGTAAATGTGAAATTTGTAGTCGCCTTCGGGCACTGACCAGTTGGTTGTGCTGCCTCCCATGCGGTTAGCCCTGTGGCGCCAGATTCAGTCCATGCCACTTGTGCTTCTTTCGCTGCTGATGCTGCAAGTGTCTTGGCTTCGGTTGCTTTGGCTTTGCTCGTCTGATTGAGGAAGTTCGGCAGAGCAACAGCACTCAAAATCCCCACGATCACAATCACGATCATCAGCTCCACCAAGGTGAAGCCTTTCTGAAGCACGTTCTGTTTGCCGGAGCGCTTTGAGTTCAGTTTGCTCAGCAGGGTGTGACGCAGCTGAGGCTTGAGGGTGGACGCAGTCATCGAGATGCAGGGTGACTTGTGTTCACCGTATGCAGTGCAGATCTGCAGCACCACAAAAACTTTCTGGTGGTTGTCTGAGAGTTGTCTGAGCGTGGCGCAGCTCGCCTGCGCTGACTAGCTTCCCGGTGGAGGCGGCCGCCGCTGATCCCATGCCCGCAACCTCAATCCGCCGGCACCTGCAGGCCACGAGCCTGCTGGCGGTGTTGGCTGGCTACGTGGTGCTTCTGCTGGTGAACCGGCAGCTCTCCAGTCGCCTTCGCTACGACCGGCACGTGGCCCAGGTAGAAGCCACCCGCGCCGTGTTGGAGCGCCTTGGACCCACCGAGGTGGATTCCCCCGCCGAGCTTCAGGAGCTGCTCACTGAGCTCGCCACTCCTTCGTTGATGGTCTGGATGGTGTGGCTGGAGCCCAAGCAGGCCAAGGGCCCACCCGTTCTCCTGCCCGTTGGTCCCCTGTTTGAGGACTACAGCGCCACCCACCCCCTGATCAAGGCCGCAGCCTCCGAACTGAAGAGCAGCACAGAGCCCCACAGTTTTCAGTTTCAGGGGCACTCCTACTTCACCTCGGCGATCCCGATTCGTCTCGCCGGACAGTCCTACCAGCTGCGCTTCATTCAGGACTTCTCCCTGCAGCTCGCCCAGGAGCAGCAACTGCAACTTCTGCTGGTCGCTGTTGCCGGTGCTTCAGCGCTGTTCACCTCGGCGCTGCTGCGCCTGGTGATTCACCGCGGCCTGATGCCTCTGGAGTCCTTCAGCAGCACCCTCTCGCGGATCTCCTCCCGTTCCCTGGGCACCGATCGACTCTCCCTGCAGGGTCAGCCCCAGGAGCTGCATCCCATTGGAGAGGCCTTTAACGGGCTGCTGGATCGGCTTTCCGAGGCCTGGGAGCACCAGCGCACCTTTGTGAATGGGGTCTCCCACGAACTGCGCACCCCGATCACCTTGATCTCGGGCTACAGCCGTCGTTTGCTCCGTCACGGCGAGCAGCTCGATCCGCAGCAACAGGATCAGCTCCAGCTGGTGGCCCAAGAAGCTGAGTCCATGGGTCGCCTGGTGAACGATCTCTTGGAGATCGCCCGCGACGATGCCGGCCGCCTGCAGCTGGACTGCCGCCAGCTCAATCCCTGCGCCCTACTGACTGACCTCAAGACCCGACTTGAGCCGGCGAGTTCCGGACGCCTACTGCTGCAGAGCCTTCCTGCCGCTTGCCCTGAGGTGAGTGCTGATCCGGAGCGTCTCAGCCAGTGCCTCAGCAACCTGGTGGAGAACGCCCTGAAATACAGCCCCGAACCCGCAGCGATTGAGCTGGCCCTCAGCCGTGATGCCAAGGAGGTGGTGTTCCATGTGATCGACCACGGCCCAGGCGTTCCTGAAGCTGAGCGCGATCAGATCTTTGAGCGCTTCCGCCGCGGCAGTGGATCCGCTGAGGTCTCCGGCCATGGCATCGGCTTGGCGGTGGTGAAAACCCTGATGGAGCGGATGGGGGGACGTGTCCTGGTGGCGGATGCCCCCGGCGGTGGAGCCGACTTCCAGCTGCGCCTGCCGGCCGTCCTCAGCCCTGCCCCCAGCCTGCGCCGCTGGTTTACCCCGGCCTAAGCAACTGGGGCAGCCGCTCGATCGCTTCGGTTTTCAAGAGCATCGCTGCCGCCCCCCAGCCCAGGGCGTCCGCCTCCACCTGCGGGTCGCACAGGGCCGTCACCACCACCACCCGCGCCAGGTGCTCCCGTTGCCGGAGGGCTTGGAGGGTCGCCGCGCCATCGAGCCCCGGCATCATCCAATCCAGCAGCACCAGGGACACTTCCCCCAGGCGCTCGGCGTTGAGCAGTTCACTGCCCTCGCGGCAGAGCAAGACCTCGGCCCCCAGGTCCTCCAACTCGCAGCCCAGGAGGGCGCGGATGCGTGGGTCGTCATCCACCACCGCCACCAGGGGGCCGCTCATGGGGCCACCGCCCGGGGGTCTCCTGCCTTGAGCAGGAACCCCACGCCGCGCACCGTTTGGATCAAGGTTGGCTGGCCGGTGGGTTCGAGTTTGCGGCGCAGATAGCGGACGTAGACATCCAGCACGTTCCCGTCACCCACGAAGCTCTCGCCCCAGACCTTGTGGAGGAGTTGCTCCCGGCTGTGCACCCGCCCGGGATCCCGCATCAGCTCCAGCAACAGGCTGTATTCCGTCAGGCTGAGGTGCACCGGGATGCCGCCTCGGCTCACCTCATGGCTGGCGGTGTTCAGGAGGAGATCGGCAACCTGCAGCTGCTCTTCGATTGGCGCTGGATCCGTCCCGCTGCCGCGGCGCAGCAGGGCCCGCAGCCGGGCCAGGAGTTCCTCAATGGAGAACGGCTTCACCAGGTAGTCATCAGCGCCCGCATCCAGGGCTTCCACCCGATCGGCCACCGCATCACGGCCGGTGAGCATCAAGACCGGCACCCGCAGGCCGGTAGAGCGCAACCGCTGGCACACCTCAACGCCGCTGAGGTCCGGGAGCATCCAATCAAGGATCACCAACTGGGGGGGCTGCTGCCGGATCGCCGTCAGGGCATCGATGCCGTTGCTGCAGCTGCGCACCCCATAGCCTTCCTCCCTCAGTTCCAATTCCAGGAACTGACGCAGGCGCGCATCGTCATCGGCGAGCAGGAGGCTGCACGCTTGGCCTTCAGGGGTCATCGGTGGCATGGTGTGCCGCAATGACTCCCCCCGTCTTACCCACATCTGCGCCATCGCGCCCATTGGCCTGGCGCATGGCCCGCTGGGGTGTGGTGATCGTGCTGGTCTACGCCCTGGTGGCCCTGCTCACCCCCCTGTTCATTCACCTGGGGGTCCTGCCAGAGCTCAACGGGGGGCTCGACAGTCCCATCTACGCCCCGCCCTCCTGGCAGCACTGGTGTGGGACCGATCGCCTCGGGCGGGATGTCTGCAGTCGCACCCTCGCCGGCAGTGGGGTTGCCCTGCAGGTGGTGGTGGTGGCCCTGGGGTCAGCCCTGGTGATCGGGGTGCCCCTGGGGATGGTGAGCGGCTACCTCGGGGGCTGGATCGACCGGACCCTGGTGTTGTTGATGGACACCCTCTACACGCTGCCGGTGCTGCTTCTGTCGGTGGTGCTGGCCTTTCTGCTCGGCAAGGGACTGCCCAATGCCGCCGCAGCGCTGTGTGTGGTCTACGTGCCCCAGTACTTCCGGGTGGTCCGCAACCAGACCGCCCAGGTGAAGGCGGAGCTCTATGTGGAGGCGGCCCGCTCCCTGGGGGCCAGTCCGATCTGGATCCTGCGGCGCTACCTGTTCCGCAACGTGATCACCTCGGTCCCGGTCCTGCTCACCCTCAATGCCGCCGATGCGGTCCTGGTGCTCGGCGGCCTGGGCTTCCTAGGCCTAGGCCTCCCGGAAACGGTGCCCGAGTGGGGGAGTGATCTGCAGC
>JAURGL010000141.1 GCA_030833825.1 Vulcanococcus sp. SFB_649D_100_25
CACCGCGCCGGGGCCTCGGTGTCGGAGTTGATTGCGGCTGGGGCCCGAGAGCTCGAGCAGCTGGAAAACCGGCTCAGTGGCGGTTCACACCCCCAGGCGGCAGACACTTTGGGATGATCATGCTTCCCACCCCTGCTGACAACGCCTCTATGGGGCCCACCCTCGCCGCAACTGAAGCCTCTGCGCCTGCGGCTGAGCCCCGTGTCACCCGTCTTCTTGGTGAACGTCTGGAGTTGGTGGAGGACCTTTGGCAGACCGTTCTTCGCAGTGAATGCCCCCCTCAGCAGGCGGAGCGCCTGCTGAGGATGAAGGAGCTGAGCGGCCGCATCGATGGCGGTGCCCCCGATCAGGCTTCCGAAGCGGCCACCGCCGAGATCGTGCAAGTGATCCGCGACATGGATCTGGCGGAGGCCATTTCCGCCGCACGCTCCTTTTCGCTGTATTTCCAGCTGGTCAACATCCTCGAGCAGCACATCGAGGAGGACAGCTATCTGGCCAGCCTTCGCGCCCACCACGCCGATGAGCTGAGCGATCCGTTCGTCCCTCCTCTGGCCAGCCAGACGGAGCCGGCCACCTTCCGGGAGTTGTTCAATCGCCTTCGGGGCCTTGGGGTGCCGCCAGCCCAGATCGAGAAGCTGCTGCTGGAGCTTGATATCCGCCTGGTGTTCACGGCTCACCCCACGGAGATCGTGCGGCACACGGTGCGCCACAAGCAGCGCCGGGTGGCGGCCCTGATTCAGCAGCTGCAGAAGAGTCAACTGCTCAACCTCGACGATCGGGAGAGCCTGCGGCAACAGCTGGAAGAGGAAATCCGGCTCTGGTGGCGGACCGATGAGTTGCACCAGTTCAAGCCTTCGGTGCTGGATGAGGTGGATTACGCCCTCCACTACTTCCAGCAGGTGTTGTTTGAGGCCATGCCTCAGCTGCGTCAGCGGATCCGTACGGCCCTTGCGGCGAACTACCCGGACGTTCTGCCCCCCAGTGATGCCTTCTGCACCTTTGGCTCCTGGGTTGGCTCCGACCGGGATGGCAACCCTTCGGTGACGCCGGAGATCACCTGGCGGACGGCGTCCTACCAGCGCCAGTTGATGCTGGATCGCTATCTCGCCGCCGTCCACGATCTGCGCGATCAGCTCAGCATTTCCATGCAGTGGAGCCAGGTGAGCGCCCCGCTGCTGGAGTCCCTCGAGATGGACCGGCTGCGGTTCCCAGAGGTCTACGAAGAGCGCGCCGCCCGCTACCGGCTAGAGCCCTACCGCCTCAAGCTCAGCTACGTGCTCGAGCGCCTGCAGCTCACCCAGCAGCGCAACCAGCAGCTGGCCAATGCGGGCTGGGATGTGCCCCATGACCCCAGACCCAGCCAGAGCGATTTCGGTCAGGGGGTGATGCCAGCTCCTCCCGCCCCTGAGCTCCACTACGCCACCGTCGATGAGTTCCGCACCGATCTCGAGCTGATCAACGACAGCCTTCAGGGCACGGGCCTGAGCTGTGAACCCTTGGCCAACTTGATCGCCCAGGTGCACACCTTCGCGTTCTGTCTGGCGAGCCTCGATATCCGGCAGGAGAGCACCCGCCACAGCGATGCCCTCGATGAACTGACCCGTTATCTGCAGATGCCCACCCCCTATGGGGAGATGGATGAAGAGCAGCGGGTGGCCTGGCTGTTCAGTGAGCTGCAGACCCGGCGTCCCCTGATTCCCCCAGCGGTGCAGTGGAGCCCCGCCACCGCTGAAACGTTCGACGTTCTGCGGGTGGTGCACCGCCTGCAGAAGGAATTCGGCACCCGCATCTGCCGCACCTACGTGATCTCCATGAGTCACACGGTGTCCGATCTGCTGGAGGTGCTGCTCCTGGCGAAGGAAGCCGGGCTTGTCGATCCGATGGCCCAGCGCTCCGATCTTCTGGTGATCCCCCTGTTTGAAACGGTGGAGGACCTCAAGGCCGCTCCCCAGGTGATGGAGCGGCTGTTCAGCACGCCCTTCTACCGGCAGTTGATCGCCAGCACCAGCCCCACGGGGAAGCCCCTGCAGGAGCTGATGCTCGGTTATTCCGACAGCAACAAGGACTCCGGTTTCCTGTCCAGCAACTGGGAGATCCACCAGGCTCAGATTGCGTTGCAGCGTCTGGCGACCCAGCACGATGTGGCCCTGCGCCTGTTCCACGGCCGCGGCGGATCCGTGGGGCGCGGTGGTGGTCCGGCCTACCAGGCCATCCTTGCTCAGCCCAGCGGCACCCTCAACGGGCGCATCAAGATCACCGAGCAAGGGGAAGTGCTGGCTTCCAAGTACTCCCTGCCGGAGCTCGCCCTCTACAACCTCGAGACGGTCACCACGGCGGTGATCCAGAACAGCCTGGTCACCAGCCATGTGGATGACACGGCTGAGTGGAATGCGCTGATGGCTCGCCTGGCGGCCTGCTCCCGCAGCCATTACCGGGCCCTCGTGCACGACAACCCCGATTTGGTGGGGTTCTTCCAGCAGTGCACCCCGATTGAGGAGATCAGCAAGTTGCAGATCTCCAGCCGACCTGCCCGGCGTAAGAGCGGTGCCAAGGACCTTTCGAGCCTGCGGGCGATCCCCTGGGTGTTCGGCTGGACCCAGAGCCGGTTTTTGTTGCCCAGCTGGTTCGGTGTCGGGGCCGCCTTGCAGGAGGAACTGGACTCCGATCCGGAGCAACTCGAACTCTTCCAGCAGCTCTACCAGCGCTGGCCCTTCTTCCGGATGCTCATCTCCAAGGTGGAGATGACCCTCTCGAAGGTGGATCTCGACCTGGCCCACCACTACGTGCAAAGCCTGGGGCGCCCCGAATCCCGCGAGGCCTTTGAGCAGATCTTTGAGGTGATTGCCCGGGAGTTCGTCCTCACCCGTGATCTGGTGCTGGCGATCACCGGACACCAGCGCCTCCTGGATGGAGATCCCGGGCTGCAGCTCTCGGTGGAGCTGCGTAACCGCACGATCATTCCCCTGGGCTTCCTGCAGGTGGCCCTCCTGCGGCGCCTTCGGGATCAGAACCGACAGCCGCCCATGAGCGAAGAAGCCGGCCACCAGGATGGCCGGACCTACAGCCGCAGTGAGCTTCTGCGCGGCGCCTTGCTGACGATCAACGGCATCGCAGCGGGCATGCGGAACACCGGTTGAGGGCGCAGCTGCGGTGTTGGATTCCCTGCTGATCCCCTTTCGCTCGCAGCCGCAGCAGCCGGGGTTGCCCGAGGGCTACAGCCTCGATGGAGGCCTGCCCCCTGCTGCTGATGAGCTCAATGCCCTGCTGGTCAGCTGCGGGGATCCATCCCGTGTTCCCCACCGTCTAGAGCTGGCCCTGGAGCGCAGCGCCTGGAGTTTCAGCCTCCGGGACCCTGAGGGGCAGCTGGTGGGATTCGTGCGCGCCACCAGCGATCTGGCGCTCAATGCCAACCTCTGGGATCTGGCGGTGGCCCCGTCGGATCCGGCCCAGGCGCAGCTGTTCCTGGTGTTAGTGCATGCCGCCATGTCCCGGCTACGGCGGGAGCTCCCGGGCTGCAGCATCTCAGTGGCCGCTCCGGCCCTGGCCTTGGAGGCCCTCAAACAGAGCGGCTTTGTGGTCGACCCCGGGGGCATCCGGGCGATGGGATTGCGCCTGTAGGTCCGCAGCAAAAAGCCCCGCCGAGACGGGGCTTCGCTGAGGGGGTGATCCCCGGACTGAACACGAGCATGGAGGGACTCGAACCCCCGACCAATTCATTAGAAGTGAATTGCTCTATCCATCTGAGCTACCAAGACATGAGAGTATTATAGGTGGAGAGGGAGCATTTGTCAAGCCCCCCTCTGCCTATTCGATTTGTTAA
>JAURGL010000142.1 GCA_030833825.1 Vulcanococcus sp. SFB_649D_100_25
CGTCTCGAGCACTCCACACCGGAAGGGTGGCCTCGCTGTCGCGAGCAAAGAAGGCCATTCCCCCGGGGCTGCAGATGGGGGCATAAACCCCATAGCGAGGCCTCGGCTGTCCGTGCAGCAGACCGTGGGCATCGAGGATGGCGTAGCGGAGCCCGCAGGCCACCAGAAGCCGATCGAGCCCTTCGTAGTACGCGCATTCCGGCAACCAGATGCCCTGGGGACGAACCCCAAGCAGCCGTTCGTGCTCACGCACCGCCGTGAGCAACTGGGCCCGCACCGCTTCTGGGCAGTCCCGCAGTAGGGGCAGGTAGCCGTGGGTGGCTGCGCAGGTCAGCAGATCCAGCACGCCCCGTTGTTGCAGGGCTTGGAAGCGGGGCAGCGGATTGCCCTCGCAGCGTTGCCATGCCTTGAGGGCCCCATTCAGTTGCCTGGCCAGGTCAGCGGCCCCGGCCTCAAAGCCTTGGGGTGCCTGCAACAGAAGAGATTGACGAACCTTCAGCCAGGGAATGAAGCGTCGGCTGAGCTCCTGACTGCTCAGCAGCGAAAGCAGGGTTGGAGAGAGCCCCATGCTGATCCTGGGGCGCTGGCGCGGATCAGCCGCGGCGGCCTCCAGGACATCCAGCAGAGGCAGATAGCACTCCAACAGGGCCTGGAAATACCAGTCCTCCTCCAGCGAACCCGGTTCGCTCGAATGCACATACGGCAGATGTGCGTGCAGGACCAGAGCGAGGTCCCCTGAGGCCAGATCTCCCGCGGCCAAGGTCCCTGCTCAGAGTCCGGCAACTTTAGGTGCAACTCCTAGGCTCGCTCCAGAGACGTGGTGCTTGATGCAGCTCGCTTTGGCGGTCGACGGCCACAGCATGTTTTACGTGCAGCAAAAGCTGGGCTGGTTTTTCGATCCCCGCCGTCTGCTCGAGTACGCCACGGCCGAGCCCGGCCGAGAGGTGGCATCCGCCTTCTGGTACACGGGCCTCAAGGATGCGACTGACCAGAGACCGTTCCGCGACGCCCTCACCAGCCTGGGCTTCACGGTGCGCACCAAGCCCCTTCGGGAATTCGGACAGGATCCGGATCAACGGCAGTACGGACGGGCCAACCTCGATGTGGAGATCGCCATCGATCTGATGGCCGTGGCTCACCGCATCGATGAGGTCTGGCTGTTGAGCGGAAGCCGTGATCTGGAGCGCCTGGCGGAGGTGCTCCGGATTCGTGGTCTGAAGGTGGTGGTGATGAGCACCGATGGCATGGTGCCAAGGGAGCTGCGCAACGCCGCTGATCGGTTTGTCGACCTCGCCAGCCTGCGTCCCCAACTGGAGAAGGCCGAGTCCCCGCAGCCTCCGATCCTGAGCCGGACCTAGACCCTCCGCCCTACACTGGGGCTAACTCATAACCATTCCGACTTGTAGCCGTCATGGCCCGCGATCCCGGCCGGGTATTGATCTTCGATACCACCCTGCGTGATGGGGAGCAGTCCCCTGGTGCCAGCCTCAACCTCGAGGAGAAACTGGCGATCGCGCAGCAGCTGGCTCGCCTTGGGGTCGACATCATTGAGGCCGGCTTCCCCTTCGCCAGTCCAGGCGATTTCAATGCGGTGCAGCGCATTGCCCAGACCGTGGGCACGCCAGACGGCCCAGTGATCTGTGGCCTGGCCCGCGCTGCCAAGGGTGACATCAAGGCCTGTGCGGACGCTGTGGCGCCCGCCGCCAACAAGCGGATCCATACCTTTATCGCCACCAGCGACATTCACCTGGAGCACAAGCTCCGCAAGAGCCGCTCCGAAGTCCTGCAGATCGCCGGCGAGATGGTGGCCTATGCCCGCTCGCTGGTCGACGACGTCGAGTTTTCCTGCGAAGACGCCGGCCGCTCCGATCCGGAGTTCATGTATCAGGTGATCGAGGCGGCGATTGCCGCTGGTGCCACCACGATCAACATCCCTGACACGGTTGGATACGCCACCCCCGCTGAATTCGGGGCTCTGATCGATGGGATCAACCGCCATGTGCCCAACATCGATCAGGCGGTGATCTCCGTTCACGGCCACAACGATCTGGGCCTCGCCGTCGCCAATTTTCTGGAGGCGGTGAAGAACGGTGCCCGCCAGCTCGAGTGCACCATCAATGGCATCGGGGAGCGTGCTGGGAACGCCTCCCTTGAGGAGTTGGTGATGGCACTCCACGTGCGCCGCAGCTACTACAACCCCTTCCTGGGGCGCCCGGCTGAGAGCAGTGAGCCCCTCACCGGCGTGCGGACCGAGGAGATCTACAAGACCTCGCGCCTGGTGAGCAACCTCACCGGCATGGCCGTCCAGCCGAACAAGGCGATTGTCGGGGCCAACGCCTTCGCCCATGAGAGCGGCATCCACCAGGACGGCGTCCTGAAGAACCGGCTCACCTACGAAATCATTGATGCCCGCACGATTGGTCTGGCTGATAACCGGATCTCCCTCGGCAAACTGAGCGGCCGCAGCGCCTTCCGTGCCCGCCTTGAGGAGCTGGGCTACAACCTCGAGCGCGACGACCTCGATGACGCCTTCGCCCGCTTCAAGGAGTTGGCGGATCGCAAACGCGAGATCACCGATCGCGATCTGGAGGCGATCGTCAGCGAGCAGGTGCAGCAGCAGGATCAGGCCTCCTACAGCCTCAAGTTGGTGCAGGTGAGCACTGGCACCAACCTGCAGCCCACCGCCACCGTCACCCTGGTGAACAGCGACGGCGCGGAGCTCACCGAGGCGGCCATCGGAACGGGGCCTGTTGACGCGGTCTGTCAGGCCCTCAACCATCTGGCGCGGGTGCCCAATGACCTGGTGGAGTTCTCCGTGAAGTCGGTCACCGAAGGGATTGATGCCATGGGGGAGGTGACCATTCGCCTGAGGGCCGATGGGGTGTTGTATTCCGGCCATGCCGCCGATACCGACATCGTCGTGGCAGCGGCTCAGGCGTTCGTGAATGCCCTCAACCGTCTGGTGGCTGGTACGCAGCGCTCGCCCTTGCACCCCCAGAAGGCGCCCTTGCCCCTGGGTGATCTGGCCCCCACGGATCGTCCGAGGATCTGATGGCGCAACCCATCAGTGGTCGTCAGCGTTCTCTGCTGGCCGCTGCGCTGCAGCTGGGTGTGTTGGTGCTGGTGGCGATCGCCATGCTCGTCCCGCTGCTGTGGCTGGTGAGTACGTCCCTGAAGGGACCCAGCGAAGACATCTTCACCAGTCCGCCAGCCCTGTTCCCGAGCCAACCCAGCCTCGACGCCTACCTGCGCCTGTTTGAGGACAACCCGATGTGGGGTTACATCCTCAACAGCTCCATCGTCAGCGGCCTGGCGGTGCTGGCCAATCTGCTGTTCTGTTCGTTGGCGGCCTACCCCCTGGCCCGTCTGCGCTTTGTCGGGCGCGGTTTGGTGCTCGCCCTGGTGGTGGCCACCATCCTGATTCCCTTTCAGGTGGTGATGATCCCCCTGTATTTGCTGATGGTGCAGCTGGGTCTGCGCAACACCCTCTGGGCGTTGATCATTCCCCAGGCCGCCACGGCCTTCGGCATCTTCCTGCTGCGTCAGAGCTTTGCGGGGGTTCCTGTGGAGCTGGAGGAGGCCGCCCGCATCGATGGGTGCAGTCGCCTCGGGGAGTGGTGGAACGTGATGATCCCCGCGGCTCGGGCTGATCTGATCACCCTGGCGATGTTCGTCTTCATCGGCACCTGGAGCGATTTCCTCTGGCCCCTGGTGATCCTTGACGACCGGAACCTCTACACCTTGCCCCTGGGGTTGCAGCAATTGGCCAGCAGCTTCTCCCTCGATTGGCG
>JAURGL010000143.1 GCA_030833825.1 Vulcanococcus sp. SFB_649D_100_25
ATAAAGGGGAGTGCGCTGCAGGGCTGGCGAGGCGGCCATCGGGGCTCAGCGGTCCACTAGGGCGTGATCCTATGGAGATGAGGGTGCCCACAAGCCGAAGAGAACCCGCAGCTTTGGCGGTGACGCTGGTCATCTCTGCAGGGCGTGATTAGTTTTGGCGACCCAGAGGCCCAAACCATGGGCGCCCGCCCCTGTTGCCGTAGCTGCCGCCATTGCTCTCCGCCGACCGGGGTGGAGATGGGCTGGTGCCGCCTGCGCAAATTACCGATTCATCACGAGCTGGCTACGGAGCTGTGGTGCCATCACTGGACAGCCCGGCCACCTCGTCTGCCGGTGATGGGGGACACCGGTTCCCTGGAGCCCAGGCAGGGAGATCGCCAACTCGCCCTCAGCGATGTCCTGGACAGCTGAAGCGAAAGTTGAACTAAATCTGCAGATCTGCCATCAGGTCGCTGTTGTCGCGTACGCGTCCTTTTGTTTGTCTTCGGAACTGTCAAGCTGAGCGGCAAGCAGCGTTGAGCACTGGGGAGGGTTGAGGGCGATGGTCGCAACGACCTTGGGTACACCGGTTGAGTTGATGTCCGCCCAGGTGGATAGCGAGACCCTGTCGTTCCCAGCCGGCGCCTCGATCTTCAGCCGTGGTCAAGCCGCCAATGTCATCTTCGGGGTCCGCCGCGGCATCGTTGAGGTGATCAACCAAGCCGGGGAAAAGCTCTGCGTCCGCCCCGGAGAGTTGTTCAGCTACGAGGACATCGTCTGGAAGGACGGGGTCTTCCGTAACGAGGCCATCGCCAGTACCCCGGTGGAGTTGGTGCGTCTGGATCGCTTGCGGTTCTTGAACCTGCTGCACAACCACCCCACCCTGGCCGTGCAGTTGATTGCCCAGCAGCACGAGCGCCTGCGGGAGCAGAGGGCCAGCGGGACCGTCGCCTACTAGGTCAGCGATCCAGCAGGAACAGCAGGCTGCGGACCACCTTGGCCGCCAGGACGCTGCTCACCCCTGTGGGATCCAGCATCGGTGCCAGTTCCACCACATCGGCGGCCACCAGGTTGTGGTGCCGCAGCTCATCCACCAGGGCGGCGAAGTCGCTCCAGTGGAAGCCACCGGGTTCTGGGGTCCCGGTGCCGGCCATGACGGCGGGATCAAACCAATCGAGATCCACGGTGAGGTAGATGGGCTTGCCCCGCAGGGGCTTCAGCGTTTCAGCCATGCGCTCAATGGCCACCAATCGGCCCGTCTGGCGCAGTTCGGAGAACTCCTCGCGGGTGCCGCTGCGGATGGCGATCTGCAGGAGCTGTTGGCTGGGCAGCACCTCGAGGCAGCGGCGCATGGCGCAGGCGTGGCTGTGGTGTGCCCCGAGCCATTCGTGGCGCAGGTCGGCGTGGGCATCGAGCTGCACCAGGACCAGCTCGGGGTGTTTGGCGGCCACCGCGGCCACGGCCCCGGAGCTAATCGAATGTTCGCCCCCGAGCATGAATGGTTTGAGCCCCAGGGCCAGCACCGTTTCGGTGGCCTGCTTCACCGCTGCGACCACCGGCTCGGGGGCCCCGAAGGGGATGTCCACGGCGCCGAGGTCGGCGATGGCCAGATCCTCCAGGTCCCGATCGAGCTGGGGGCAGTAGCTCTCCAGGCCCGGGCTCACCTCGCGGATGGCAGCGGGGCCGAAGCGGGTGCCGGGGCGGAAGGAGGTGGTGCCGTCATAGGGGACCCCGAACAGCCCCACCCGGCAGCCGGCTGGATCCCGCTGGCTGCCCATGTAGATGGCGCCGTCAGTGTCGAACAGGGAGAGATCGGGCATGGCGAGAGATCAGCTCAGGCGTTGAGGGCGCGCTCGATGGCGGCGGGGATGGCGTCGAAGGCGCCCCGCTGCCAGCGGGGGCTCCAGATCTCACAGCCCCCGGCCACGGCAGCCGCACGGCTGGGATCGGGCTCCCGGTAGCGGGGGCTGTCGGTGGCGGCGAAGGTCCAGCTCCACCAGCCGCTCGGATACATCGGGACCCAGCCGTACAGGGGATCGGCGTGGCCGAACACCTCGCGGATCACCTTCACCGTGTCGATGTGCACCTGGCGGAAGGCCTCCGGCGATTCGCTCTGGGTGGCGAACACCCCACCGGGCTTGAGGATGCGCCGGCACTGCTCGAAGAAGGCGCGGTTGAACAGGCCCTCGGCCGGGCCAGCGGGATCGGAGCCATCCACGATCACCACGTCGTAGCTGGCGTCTGCGGCATTGGCGGCCCAGGCGATGCCATCACCCACGGTGAGATGGAAGCGGGGATCGCTCCAGCAGCCCCCCCCGATCGAGGGCAGGTGCTCCTGGCTCCACTGCACCACCAGGCCGTCGATTTCCACCATGTCGAGGTGCTGGACGCCGGGGTGGCGCAGGCACTCGCGGGCGGTCCCCCCATCGCCGCCACCGATCACCAGGACCCGCTCGATGGAGGCGGCGCTGCACAGGGCCGGATGCACGATGGATTCGTGGTACTGGCGCTCCTGCCGTTCGGCGGTCATCCAGCAGCCATCGAGCAGCAGGCCCTTGCCGTAGCGCTCGCTCTCGATGATCGTCACCCGCTGGAAGGGGGACTGCTCTTCGGCGATGACCCGGCCGGCCAGGCCGTAGCGGACGCCATCGAAGATCTCGTCGATCCAGCCAGTGGTGGGGGAGGCGCTATCGGCCATGGGCGGTGTGGTTCGTCTTTCCAGATTTGCGCATCATCTGGAGCTGATCGGTTGGGGGGCGGCTCTAAGGGGTTGCGTT
Source organism: Vulcanococcus sp. SFB_649D_100_25 (assembly GCA_030833825.1). Taxonomy (GTDB): domain Bacteria; phylum Cyanobacteriota; class Cyanobacteriia; order PCC-6307; family Cyanobiaceae; genus Vulcanococcus. The sequence continues at coordinate 2,757 of JAURGL010000143.1, forward strand.
GAGGCCGCTGATGGCCTGATCCAGCTGCAGGAGGCGTTGGTCCCTGGATCCCCAGAGCTCAACAACTTTTGGGGTGTTGTGGTCTGGGATGACGTTGAAACGATTGCTGCGATAGATCTCTTTGAAGATCGCATCGACTTCGTCGCGGTAGTCGAGGTCGACTGGGCGAATGCCATCGTCTTCCATCGCAATCGGCCAGTGTTCGCTTACCGGAACAAACGCGAGGATGTCGAGAAAGTTGAGGCTGTCTTGAACGGTTTCGACCATTGACATGACAAAGGCATCGTCAATATCGGTTGTTGCGTGATTGGCTGTGTATTGCGAGTAGGCGAGGTAGTCAACGGGTGAGCGATCAAAGATGACGTTTTCGCTCGGAGAGTGGTAGCGATTTGTTCGCCCCGCGTTGTAGTGAAGCTGAATGCCGTTATGCAGCCGGGTCGAGGCTTGTCTGAACTCAATGGTGTACCAATCGCGTAGGGCTCGATAGGGTTCCTCTTCGCGGATGTACTCCTGGTGTTGTTGAACCCAGTCATTCACAAGCGTGCTCTTCCCCAGGGAATGGGAGCCCGAGATGGCGATCCGAACCATCTCAGGCCTCCAGGGCAGCGCAGAGCTCAGGGTTGCTGGACCAGCTCCAGGGGCCGCTGGTCACCGCCTCGATCTGGAGCTCTTGCCGGAGCTCCTTGAGGTTGCAGGCCATCAAGGTTTCCCAGGGCTGGGCGAATAGCGGTTTGGCGCTGAGGCCCATCTCCAGCCCCTGGCTGATGCGCCCGAAGGCATAGGCGGTCGTGTGGGCCCGCTCGGTGTGGCTGTCGAGCTCATCGAACGGGGTGTCGTCACTGAACCAATTCAGCAGGAGGGACATCAGATCGGTGAACGCGAGGCCCGGGTGGGAGAACTGGGCGACGCTGACGCTGATCACCCCCAATTCGCCGAAGTTGTCCAGGCTGAATCCCGTGAGGATGTGGTGCAGATCATGGGTCGCGTAGACCCGGTAATTGATGTAATCCGCGTCGG
>JAURGL010000144.1 GCA_030833825.1 Vulcanococcus sp. SFB_649D_100_25
GGTTCGATCACGGTCGTGGGCCCATCGGCAGTCAGGGCCGCCAGCAGAATCGCGCTCTTGACCTGAGCGGAGGCAACCGGGGTCCGGATCGTTGCGCCCCGGAGCTGCTGCCCTGCAATGGCGAGTGGTGCCAGGTTGCCCCCGCTGCGCCCAGAGATGCAGGCGCCCATCTCCGCGAGGGGAGCCCCCACGCGCTTCATCGGCCTGCGCCGCAGTGACGCATCTCCGGTCATCACGAAATGGCGACCGGCCCGGCCTGCCAGCAGGCCCAGCATGAGCCGCATGGTTGTGCCGGAATTGCCGCAATCCAGGACGCTCTCCGGTTCCTGGAAACCATCGAGGCCGACCCCTTCCACGACGACCGGTTGTCCCGCTTCGATCGGGGAGACAGAGACCCCCATCGCCCGCAGGCAAGCGGCCGTGCTCAGGGGGTCTTCCGCCGGCAGCAGACCCTCGATGCGGGTGCTGCCTTCGGCGAGCGCTCCGAACAGCAGGGATCTGTGGGAGATCGATTTGTCACCCGGAACCCGCACCCGACCCTTGAGGCTGCGGCCGCCAGTGGTTCCCAGGGCGAGGGGCATGGGTGAAAGCTTGGTTTCAGGGAGCGTAGGAACTAGCCCAACGGGGTTTGCCGCACCAGACTGGTGGCGCCTTGAGAGGTGTCTTGTGACGCAACAGACCCAGGCGGTTTTCGACTTTCTCAGTCACATCCAGAGCGACGCGGGCCTGCGCGCCCAGCTCAATGAGGTCTGCACAGCCGATGAGGTGGCGGCCATCGCGGCGGAGCAAGGCTTCAGCTTCACCCCAGCCGTGCTGCTCGAGCTGTTCGAACGCTGCAATGAAGCACCACTGGCCCGATCCGGTCTGATGGATGAAAAGTTGATTCGGGTCTATCTCCAGCGCGAGGCGCTCCTCGGCGCTTAGCCGAGCATCACGCCCCCGGCATTGCTGAGGTACTCCTGCCAGCTCTCGAGATCAAAGAGCAGTTCCTGCAGCGTCAGTTGCCGCAGCTCCCGCTCGATGGCGTTCTGCAGGCGGCGGCCCATGCTGGTCAGCACCTGCGTCTCGGCGCGGACCCCTTGTTCGGGGGGCTCGGCATCGATCAGGTCGGCCCTGAGCTGAACCGGTGCCCCTACCGCCTCCAGCACCTCCGCCACTGGAATCGCGTCAGGGGCACGGCTCAACCGATAGCCCCCCTGGCGGCCCCGCCGGGATTCCACCAATCCCGCGCGGCGCAGCTGAATAAACAGTTGCTCGAGCATCGGGGCCGGCAGCTGCTGGGCTGCGGCAACCGCCGTCACCGACGACCAGGCCTCGCCGTTGCGGCCGAGTTCCAACAGTGCTTGAAGGGCCTGTAGCCCGCTGCGCCGCAGCATGCGTCAGCTCACGCCCCCCTGACTGCCAACCGTTCGAGCACGTTTTCCATCAGATAGCCGAACAGGGCTGGGTCCGGTGACTCCTGACCAATGTCGGAGAGTCCGAGCTCGTCCCAGCGGGCATCGAGCTGGGCCTCCAGTTCCGCTGGACGCCGCAGGGGCTCGCCCCAGGGGTGCTGGCGTTCCGGTCCCACCTTGGTGGTGGCATCGATGGCCAGGCGTCCACCCAGGCCCAGCTGTTCACTGGCGAAGTCGAGGCTGTCGAAGGGGGTGTTCTCCAGCACGAACAGATCGCGCTGCGGATCCACCAGGGAGCTGATGGCCCAGATCACCTGACGGGGGTCGCGGATGTTGATGCTCTGGTCCACCACCACCACGAATTTGGTGTAGGTGAACTGGGGCAGGGCACTCCAGAACGCCATCGCTGCCCGCTTGGCCTGCCCGGGGTAGGCCTTGTCGATGGCAATCACGGCCAGCTTGTAGCTGAGCCCCTCCATCGGCAGGAAGAAATCCACGATCTCGGGGATCTGTTGCCGCAGGATCGGGGTGTAGATGCGATTCAGGGCGATCGCCAGCATGGCGTCCTCCTTGGGAGGGCGTCCGCTGAAGGTGGTGAAGTACGTCGGGTTGCGCCTCTGGGTGACGCAGTTGATCCGGACCAAGGGGGATGGCTCCACCCCTCCGTAGAACCCCATGTGATCGCCGAACGGACCGTCGGCCAGCTCCTCGCCCGGCGTGATCGTGCCCTCCAGAACGATCTCGCTGTGGCTGGGCACCTCCAGGTTCACCGTCTTGCATTTCGCGAGGCGGACACCTTCACCGGCGTAAAGCCCCGCAAACAGCCATTCGCTCAGCTGGACGGGGATCGGCGTGGCGGCAGCCATCACCAGAAGTGGGTGGACCCCAATTGCAATCGCGATCTCCAGGGGTTGACCGAGGGCCGCGGCCTTGCGCAAATGCCGAGCCCCACCACGAACGCTCAGCCAGTGCACGGTCATGGTGTTGATCGTCTGCTGTTGCAGGCGATAGACGCCGACATTGGGCGTCCCCGTCTCCGGGTCCTTGGTGATCACGAGCCCCAAGGTGATGATCCGGCCCGCATCGCCGGGCCAGGGACGAAGCAGGGGCAGGGCATCGAGATTGACCGCCTCGCCCTTGAACACCTCCTGGTGACAAGGGGGGATCAGATCGAGATCCGGTTTGGCCTTGAGCACGTCGAGCAAAACCGATCCGAAGCGGAGGGCCTCGCCCACTCCCTTCGGAGGCCGTGGTTGCTGCAGCAGGGCCAGGCGCTCCCCCAGGGCCTCAAGCTCTTCGGGCGTCTCCATCCCCATGCTCCAGAGCACCCGCTCCAGGGTTCCCAGGAGGTTCACGGCCACGGGGATCGTGGAGCCGATCACGTTCTCGAACAACAGGGCTGGACCGCCGGCGCTGAGGACCCGATCGGAAATGGCCGCCAGCTCAAGGTCTGGATCCACAGGGGCGGTGATCCGACGCAGCTGCCCCCGTTGCGCGAGCAACTTCAAAAAGCCCCGCAGATCCCTTTGGGATCCCTTCGCGGCAAGGGTTGTTGCCATATCCGTCTGCAACATCTCACCGGGTTCTGCCTACTGTGGCGCACCCGTTGGTGCATTGCGGTCGTGCAGATCTCCTACTTCCACACCTCTGAGTGTGTGCCGTCTGTGCTCCCCGTCGCAGAGGGCGGACCCGATGCAGCGGTGGTGATTGACGTGCTCCGGGCCACCACCACCATCGCGTGGTCGCTTCAGAACGGGGCCGAGGCGATTCAGGCCTTTGCAGACCTGCCTGCCCTGGATGCGGCGGCGGCGGCCTGGCCGGCCGAGCGCTGCCTGCGGGCAGGAGAGCGGGGCGGGAAGCGCGTCGAGGGGTACGACCTGGGGAATTCCCCCCTGGCGGTGACCCCCGAGGTGGTGGGCGGCAAGCGCATCTTCATGAGCACCACCAACGGGACCCGTTCCCTGGAGGCTGTTCGCGCTGTCCCGCTGCTGGTGACCGCCTGCCTGCCCAATCGCACGGCCGTGGCCCGGCGCCTGCTCGACACCGGGGCCCAGCGCGTCTGGATCGTCGGTAGTGGCTGGGAGGGGGATTACTCCCTCGAGGACAGCCTGGCCGCCGGTGCGGTGGTCTCCGCGGCTCTGGAGCTGGCGGTCTCGCCCCACGTGGGGGTGCGCTGCGCCAACGACGAGGCCCTGGCCGCCCTCGCCCTGTGGCAGCAGTGGCACCACGACACCGAGACCTGTCTGCGGGCTGCTAGTCACGGGCAGCGTCTGATCGGCATCGGCAACCACGACGCCGACTTTTCCCCGCTGCACCATCTCAACCTCGCCGGAGACGCGGTCTTTGCGATCCACGGCGACCT
>JAURGL010000145.1 GCA_030833825.1 Vulcanococcus sp. SFB_649D_100_25
CGATCAGGGGCCGTTCGGCATCGCTGCTGGTCAGCCAGATCAGGCTTGGGATGACGGCGGGATCATCCGTGCTGAAGGGGGGGATGGGCAGCAGCTGAGGGCCAGGGCCCCCGGGATCGAGATGGGCCACCACCGTGGTGCTGCTCCCCAGATCGATCGCAAGGGTGCCGGCCATGGATCAAAGCTGAAGGGAAACGGCCGAGGACGAGCGTCGCGCATTTCACGACTCCATGGTGAGACCAGTGGGTCTTGCGTGGCGTGATGGACCGGGTGGCCTTGGCGGTGTGGTCGTTTTACCGGGAGGATCCCGCCCTGGCGCGGCGCCTGGATCCGCTGCTGGCGGCTCGTCTCTCGCGGGGGTGGGGGTCGCTGAAGGTGGAATGCCGTGACCTGGCCCACCGCGCCATCGTCTGCGGGGTGCTGGATCTCCTGCGCCCACCGCTCGAGGCCCTGCAACTCGCCCGGGAGATCCGCCTGCTGGTGCCTGGTGAGGAGCCCCTGGTGTTCCCCGTGACCGTGCCCTTACCCAGCAGTCTGCTGGCCTACGATGGTTCGATCGGCGAATAGTGCATGTATCTCGGCGTCAACGTCAGCCCCAAAGAACTCGCCCAGCGCGCTGAGAATCTGGTGCGGCACTCCAGCAACCGCTACCTGACCACGGTTCGCATTGCTTTCCGGGCGAAACAGCGCCGCTTCGATGACTTCGACGGTCTGCTCGAAGACTCGATGGTGAAGCCTGTCCAGCGGGCCATCATCGAGCTGAGCGATGAACAGGACCAGCCCGACCTGCTGCCTGGCTGAGCGGTTCGTTCGCTGTGATTCAGCGTGAAGGCGAGGGATGGCGATTGGCATGGGATGCCAACCGTCATCCCTTTTCTGTGTTGATCGCTGGTGGCGGTTGGGCCGTTGAGCTCAGCGATCCCGAAGCCCAGGCCCTGCGGGACGGTGTCAGGGACCTGGTGGCCCAGCACCAGCAGCTGGTGGATCAGCTGATGGCCGAGGAATCCATCGAGTTGGAGCTGGAGCGGGGGGTCTGGTGGCTCTCGATTGAAGGGGACCGCCAGGCCTGGGCCCTGCGGGCGGTGCTGACTCCCGAAGCGGGCCAGCGGGCTGTCGAAGCCTTCTGGCCACCAGCGGCGGCAGGGCCGTTCACGGTTGCTCTGCAGCAGCTCTATGGCCAGCCGTAAGGGCGTGTAGAGCGCAGTAATCAAGCGGATCCAGCCCTGCCGGGGTGGCGTTCTGCAGGAGCGCCAGCAACCCATCGAGCCCCTGGGGGTCCAGATCCGCTGCACGGGCAGCCGCCTGGAACAAAGCGAGGTCCTTGCGCAGGTGAGCTGTGGGGAAATTGGGGTTCCCGTAGTCCCCCTTCAGTTCCCGCTCGAGTTTTTTGTCAAAGGTCGGTGCGTAAAGGGCGCTGCCCCGCAGCACATCCATGAAGGCCTGCACATCCACGCCACTGCGTTGCACCAGATGCAGGGACAGGCTGAAGGCGTGGGTGAGGCTCGCGATCAGCTGATTGAGGGCCAACTTGGCGGCCATGGCACTGCCCACCTCCCCCAGATGGAGCGGGGCAGCGCTGAGATGGCGCAGCAGCGGCAGGGCCTGCTCAAAGAGCTCCGGGGATCCGCCGGCCATCAGTTGCAGGGTGCCGGCCAGGGCCTCAGGCTTGCTGCCCAACACAGGCGCCTCCAGGTAGTGGCCGCCGCGGCGGGTGACGGCCTCCGCCAGGTCACGGCTTTCATCGGGGCCGATCGTCCCCATCTGGATCACGTTGCGCCCCAGCAGGCCGTCGTTGATCTGCTCCAGCAGGAGCTCACGGGTGCTGGGACCGTCGCTGAGGACGGTGATCAGCCACTGGGCCCGCTCAGCGGCCTCCAGGGGGGTTGCCGCTTGCTGGGCTCCCAACGTCCGCAAGGGCAGGCCGCGATCGGGGCTGCGGTTCCAGATCCACAGAGCCTGGCCGCAGCTCAACAGGCGCTGGGCGATCGCTCCCCCCAGCAGGCCAGTTCCAAACAGGGCGGCCGTCATGGCGTGGTGTGGCTCCCGTCAGCATGCCTGAACGGAACCTGAGATCAGCGCTGAGAACAGGGCCGTGATCAGCACTGCTGATCAGAGCTTTTCTCCCATCCGGGGCCCCCTGTTCCCCAGCGTTTTGCACCTGTTTTCCACAGCCCTGTCGGGCCAGATCCCCCTGGCTCCCATGGCCTGGGGAGAACGCGATCGGATTCGGCAAAGCTGGTTGACAAGCCTTCTCCGGCTCTCAGCCCCATGGGTCCCCGAGGACGCCCCCGCTGGGATCGCGCTCCCCTGGGCTGTCTCAAGCTGAGACAGCCTTGGAATGCATGGTTTGCAGCCCGGTTGACCGATGCCGCGGGTTGTGGGGAACTGGTGCTCATCCGACGAGCTGAGTGCATGGAACCAACTGGCACGGTGAGCATGTGTGCCGAGGTCCCCGAGCCCCTGTTGCAGTCCATGCAGGGATTCATTGAGGCCCATCCGAACTGGGATCAGTACCGCCTGTTTCAAGCCGCCCTCGCCGGCTTCCTGGTCCAGAACGGTGTGCAGAGTCGGGAGATCACCCGCTGCTACCTCGCCAACCTCTTCCCTCAGCAGTCCCGCTTCAGCGATCCGATCGCCTGAGGCGTCCAGCGAACAAAGCTGTTGGTCACCGTGCTGGCCAACAGCGGTAGGGCGATCACCAGGGCCACCGCGGTCACCAGGACCCCAAGCCCCTCGATCAGCACCTCAGCGATGAGCCCCAGCACCAGGGGCATCAGGGCGATCAGCATCAGGACTGCCGCTAAGGCCAACAGAGCGGGAGCTCGCTGAGGCAGCAGGCGCAGCCCACGCTTCAGGGCGATCAAAGGGCCAATGGCATCAGAGACGATCCAGCAGGCCAGGAAGATCTGACTGAGGGCCAGCCCACCTGTCAGTACCACCACCAGGATCACGGCGAGGGGAGCCAGTGGGGGCAGCAGCAGGAGCAGCAGGGCCCAGAGCCCAAAGCCGCTCATCAAGATCAGGCTGATCAACCCCAGCAGAAGGAGCAGCCCCTGGCTGAGCCGCCAACTGCACGGCCCATGCCAGCGGAACAGATCGGCCGCGCGGGGTGCCTCGTCGGCAGCGAGGCACAGCCCGGCGCGGGTGAAGCCATCGATCATCCAGATCAGACTTCCGAAGTAGAGCGCGATTCCCAGCAGGTGGGCCGTGGTGTTCAGCACCGCACTCCCTCCGCCCTCGGCGCTGGAAAACAGCCCCCAGCCCAGCAGGTGCAGGCTGCAGGTGCTGGCACTGAAGGCCAGCAGGGGCCAGGGGTGCCGCCAGAGCTGCTGCAGGCTGGACCCCAGCGCCCCCCAGGGCCGCAGAGAGCGTGCGCTCAAAGGGGGCGGCCCAGCAGGCTGAGCAGTCGCTCGGCGCTGGTCTCCGGTACGGGAAGGATGGAGAGGCGGTTGCCCTGACGCACCACGGGGAGTTCCTCGGCGCTGAACTCCTGCCTCAGCGCATCGAGGCTGAGCAGCTCAGCAAATGTTCCGAGGTAGCGCAGGCGGGCGCAGTCCCAGCGGGGTGCCTCTGGTTTGGACTTGGGGTCGAAATACTTGTTGTTCGGGTCAAATTGACTGGGGTCGGTGATTCCCGTTTCGATCACCTCCATCAGCCCCACAATCCCCGGTGGCTTGGCATTGGAGTGGTAGAAAAAGGCCCGGTCTCCCGGCTGCATGGTGCGCATGAAATTGCGCGCCTGGTA
>JAURGL010000146.1 GCA_030833825.1 Vulcanococcus sp. SFB_649D_100_25
AGCAGCAGCAGCAGCTAAACCACCACCTGCAGCCCGCCCAGCACCACCAATTGCACCACCAGCAGTGCAGGCGCGGACGCGGCAGCAGAGCGCACGCGCTGCCGCCGCAGCTGCTCGCGCAGCTGGCGGCCGGCGATGGCGCCGCCAGTCAACCGGCCCTGTCCCTGCTGGGCTGGTGAGCGGGAGCGGTGATGAACGTTACGGACTGTGAGTCCTGATCGGGCCGCACGAACCCAGCCCAGACCGCACTTCTACGATCGCTGACGACGGATGCCGAAGTTCGAGTGGCCCTTCCCCTCCTGAAGTACGCGCCCACAACGCAGAACTCGCGTGTGGATCCCCTTCGCGTGGGCTCGGACGAGGATCCCAAAGCCGTGTCCATGGACAAGGCGATGGATCGCGAAGATCAGAACTTCGTGATTGAAGCGGCCTACCGCCAGATCTTCTTCCACGCCTTCAAGGTCGACCGCGACCGCACCCTTGAGTGCCAACTGCGCGACGGTCAGATCACGGTGCGCGATTTCATTCGCTCCCTGTGCCTCTCTGACACCTTCAACCGCAGCTTCTACACCCTCAACAGCAACTACAAGGTGGCCCGCCACCTCGTGGAAAAGCTGCTGGGCCGCCAGACCCATGGCAAGGCTGAAGAGATTGCCTGGTCTGCTGTGCTGATGACCCGGGGCATCAAGGGGATGGTCGACGACATCCTCGATAGCCAGGAGTACCTCGAAGCCTTCGGGTACGACACCGTTCCCTACCACCGCAACCGGGTGGTGGGCAGCCGCGACCTCGGCGAGACCCCCTTCAACATCACCAGCCCCCGCTACGACGCCTACTACCGCGGCATCCTCGGGTTCCCTCAGATCGTCTACACCGGCACCGCCCGGAAACTGCCCGAGCGCTCCCTGCAGCGCCGCGGCGGCTTCCCTCAGGACTACATGCCCTGGGTGCGCACCCTTCCTGCCCTGCGTGGCTCCAATGCCAGCGGCAGCGCCGACATCGACTACCTCTCCAAGGTTCCCTATCGCAGCCTCGGCCGCTGACCCGGGCACCACGGATTTCACAGCGGCGGTTCATCCGCCGCTTTTTTTGTGCGGATGGGCCGAAGGCAGTCACGGGATGCTGACCCTGCCCGACCAAAGGCTCGGGAATCGGGGAAAGTATCAGGACTGATCCCGAAGTGAATCCGTAGAGCCGTGACCCAGACCCTCTCCTCACTTGCCCGGATGACCCTGCGCCAGTTGCGCCAGGTGGCAAGTGAACTGGGTGTGGCCCTCTACAGCCGCAAGACCAAGGAAGAACTGGTGAGCGCCATCGGCGAGCGGCAGGCCGATCTCAGCAGCGTGGAGCAGGAATACAGCCCGCCGACAGGCAACCCCGAGAACTCCCGGGTGGTGTTCCTCCCCAGGGATCCTCAATGGGCCTACGTGTTCTGGGAGATCTCCGAAAACGATCGCCAGCGGGCCTTCAAGGACGGCGCCAGCCAGCTCTGCCTGCGCGTGGCTGATGTGACGGGCATCAGCGATGGTGGCGTGCATCCCCACACCCTCCAGGAAGTCCCCGTCGACAGCCATGCCACCGAGTGGTACCTGCCGGTTCCCCTCAGTGACCGTGACTACCGCGTGGAGCTTGGCTACCGCGTCAGCGGCGGCGGCTGGATCTCCCTGGCCTTCTCCTCGGTGGCCCGGGTTCCCGCCCTTCATCCCAGCGAGCAGATCCTCGACCAGTTCGTCCCCTTCTCCCTGGACACACCGGTCTCCGCTCAGGCCGCTCCGCAGGTCCTGCCCAGCCAGGACAGTGGCCTGCACGAGCGCCTTTACCAAACCGCCACGATCCGCAGCCGCAGCATGGGGCGGGGCTCGGAAGCCTTCCACGAACTCGACAGCGCCGACAGCGCTGGCCTGAATCCCTCCGGCGCTGGCCTCTGGGCCAGCGGCCGCAATGAGTCCGGCGCCGGTGGTGTGGCCACTCGGCAGCGGGCCTTCTGGCTGGTTGCCGATGCCGAACTGATCGTCTACGGAGCCACCGATCCCTCAGCCCGCCTGAGCATCGGCGGCGAAGAAGTCCCCCTCTCCAGCGATGGGACCTTCCGGATTCAGGTGCCGTTCCGCGATGGTGCGCAGGTCTACGCCATTGAGGCCGTTGCCGCCGATGGCGAACAGAAGCGCAACATCACATTGAACTTCGATCGCTGCACTCCAGAAGACAACAGCAACCCGAGCGATCAGGCTGTCGCCGAATGGTTCTGAGCCTGCAGCATCCATGAAAGCCGTTGTCGCGCTGACCCCGATCGCTGGCGCTGTGATCCTCCCGATCGCGGTACCCCTGCTGATGGTGAAGGTGAGCATCGGCGCCGGGGTGCTGGCGGCGGTGGTGGTCAGCAGCCTCTGGTTCACGGCCATGCTCCTGACCTCCGAACTGCCTGAGCACGGCTGATCCCCGCCAGGCTTGGGAATACTGCTGAACCGCCACTGAAACGGGCAGAGGGATGGCAGGAGCAAGGCGGCATCTCCTGATCGCCGGAGCAGGGTGCACCCTGCTGACCCTGCTCCAGGCCTGCAGCGCCTCAGGACAGTTGCTCGGGGCAGCCCCCCCGGAACTGCCTCAGGCAGAGGGGATCACAGTGCTGTTTAACCAGCGTGAGGGCACCCGCTACCAGAGCCCGATCCATCGCATCGAGCGCTCCGGGGATGACCTCGAGCGGGCCCTGCTGGATGCGATCGCCGGGGCACGGCAGGAGATCCTGGTGGCCGTCCAGGAGCTGTCCTTGCCCCGCCTCGCACAGGCCCTGGTGGCGCAGCACCAACGGGGTGTGCGGGTGCGGGTGGTGCTCGAGAACCACTACAGCAAGCCCTGGAGTGCGGAACACGACGCGGAGCTCGATCCGCACCAACGCCAGAGGAAGGAACAATTGCAGGCCCTGGCGGATCGCGATGGCGATGGACGCCTCAGCGCGAGCGAACGGGAGCAGGGGGATGCGGTGGCCCTGCTCCAACGGGCGGGCGTCCCCCTGATCGATGACACCGCCGATGGCAGTCGCGGCAGCGGGCTGATGCACAGCAAATACCTGGTGATTGATCGTTCGGTGGTGATCACCGGATCTGCGAACTTCACCGCCTCCGGCATCCATGGGGATGCGGGCCAACCGCAGACCCGCGGAAATGTGAACCACCTCCTGAGACTCGAGAGTGCCGAGCTGGCGGCGCTCTTCTCCAAGGACTTCGCGCTGATGTGGGGTGATGGTCCGGGGGGAGCACTCGACAGTCGATTTGGCACCCGCAAAAACAATGGCCCTTCCAAGAGCGTGTCCATCGGCTCAGCCCAGGTCGAGGTGCTCTTTGCCCCCCACCGGCGTGATGACCCAAACCATGGCCTGAACCTGCTGGAGCAGGAACTGGCCAAGGCCGAGCGTCAGATCGACATGGCTCTCTTCGTGTTCTCCGCACAACAGTTGAGCGACCAACTCGGGACCGTTCTGCAGCGCGGGGTGAAGTTGCGCCTGGTGGCCGATCCCGGCTTCGCCAGCCGGGCCTTCTCTGAAACCCTTGATCTGCTCGGGGTCTCGCTGTCTGATCAGGACTGCAAGCTGGAGCGTGGCAACCAGCCCCTAAGCACTCCGGCCGAAGGTGTAGGCACCCCGCGGCTGCCCAGGGGAGACAAGATGCACCACAAGTTCGCTGTGATCGATCGCAAGACCGTGATCACCGGCAGCTTCAACTGGAGC
>JAURGL010000147.1 GCA_030833825.1 Vulcanococcus sp. SFB_649D_100_25
CGCCGCCGCGCGCGCTGGCGAGCTCGATCCGGTGATCGGGCGTGAGACGGAAATCCGACGTCTGATGCAGGTGCTCTCGCGCCGCGGCAAGAACAACCCCGTCTTGATTGGGGAGCCGGGGGTCGGGAAGACCGCGATTGCCGAGCTCCTGGCCCAGCGGATCGTCTCCGGGGAGGTGCCCGATGCCCTCAAGGGGCAGCGCCTGATCAGCCTCGACCTCGGTGCGTTGATTGCCGGGGCCAAGTTCCGCGGGCAATTCGAGGAGCGGCTCCGCAGCGTTCTCAAGGAGGTGCAGGAGGCCGATGGGGCCGATGGCGGGGGCGTGATCCTGTTTATCGATGAGCTCCACAACGTGGTGGGGCCGGAGCGCTCCAACAGTGACGCCGGGAGCATCCTCAAGCCGGCCCTGGCCCGGGGGGATCTGCGTTGCATCGGAGCCACCACCCCCGAAGAGTTCAGCCGCACGGTGGAGAAGGATCCAGCCCTGAACCGCCGCTTCCAGCAGGTCCTGGTGCGCGAGCCAAGCCTTGAGGAGAGCACCCTGATCCTGCGCGGCCTCAAGGAGCGGTATGAGCTGCACCACGGCGTGGCCATCACCGATGGGGCTGTGGTGGCCTCGGCCCGTCTGGCGGATCGCTACATCGCCGATCGCTGCCTGCCTGATTCCGCCATCGATCTGATCGATGAGGCGGCGGCCCAGCTGCGGATGGAAGTGACCTCCAAACCCCGCCTGGTGGAGGAGGCCGAAAGCGATCTCCGCCGCGTTGAGTTGGCGCTGCTCTCGGCGGAACGGGCTCCGGAAGGGGAACGGGTGGCCCTGCAGCAGCAACGTCAGCAGGTGAGTGACACCCTCCAGCAGCTGCAACAGCGCTGGTCCGCTGAACGGGAACAGCTGGCGGAGCTCAGGCAGTTGCTGGCGGATGACGAAGCCCTGCGGCTGCAGATCGCCGAGGCCGAGCGCGACGGGGACTTGGAGGAAGCAGCCCGGCTTCAGTACGACCAGCTCCATGGGGTGCAGCAACGGCGTGCGGAGCTGGAGGAGCAATTGCAGGCCAGCCAGCAGAGCGGGCAGTCCCTGCTGCGGGAGCAGGTGGAGGAGGGGGACATCGCTGATGTGGTGGCGCGTTGGACGGGGATCCCGGTGCAGCGCCTCATGGCGGGGGAGCGCCAGAAGCTCCTGGAGCTGGAGCAGCGCCTGGCGGAGCGGGTGATCGGTCAGCGCGAGGCGGTGGCCGCCGTGGCGGCTGCGATCCGCCGGGCCCGCGCCGGCATGAAGGACCCCCGTCGCCCCGTGGGCTCCTTTCTCTTCCTCGGCCCCACCGGGGTCGGGAAGACCGAGCTGGCCAAGGCCCTGGCTGCCTCCCTCTTTGACGAAGAGGAGGCCCTGGTGCGCCTGGACATGAGTGAGTTCATGGAGCGCAACGCCGTGGCCCGCCTGCTGGGAGCCCCTCCGGGTTATGTGGGCTACGAGGAGGGCGGCCAGCTCACCGAGGCCGTCCGCCGTCGTCCCTATGCGGTGCTCCTGCTCGATGAGGTGGAGAAGGCCCATCCGGACGTGTTCAACATCCTCTTGCAGGTCCTCGACGACGGGCGCCTCACCGATTCCCAGGGCCGCACCGTTGATTTCCGCCACACCGTGGTGGTGATGACCAGCAACCTCGCCAGTCGCGCCATCCTTGATTCGGCTCGCGGCGATGGCGACCCCGCCGCCCTGGCCGAACAGGTGGATCGCGCTCTGGCCAGTCAGTTCCGGCCGGAGTTCCTGAACCGGATTGATGAGGTGATTCGCTTCCAGCCCCTGGGTGGCGAGGAGCTGCAGCGCATCGTCCAGCTGCAACTGGCCGAACTTGGCCTGTTGCTGCGGGAGCAGGGGCTCGCCCTCCGCGTCGATGACGCCGTGGCCTGGCTGGCGGAGCAGGGCTACGAGCCGGAATACGGAGCGCGGCCCCTGCGCCGGTTGCTGCGGCGCCAGATCGAGAACCCCTTGGCCACCGAGTTGCTCGAGGAGCGCTTCCTGGGTGCGGCGGCCGTTCAGGTCAGCCTGGGCGAAGGCGAGCAGGCCCTCTGCTTCAAACCCATCTCAGGCCCTGAATAGGACATCCGTTAGTGTGTTTGTTTGCCGGCGCGTGGGCTCAACACGCCGCGCGGCCCGCTGAAGGCTCAGCAGCAGGCTTCAAATCCCTGCCACCCAGGCCTCCAGGCGGGGCCCTGCCACTGATTCACCTGTGGAATCTTCTTCCGTGGAATCCCAGACCGAACCACAAGCCAATCCCGATGCGTCTCTGACGGCTGAGCCCGCCAAGACCGGGTTTGTGGCGGACACCATGGCAGAGCTGCGCAAGGTTGTCTGGCCCAGCCGTCAGCAGCTGTTTGGTGAATCGGTCGCCGTCATCTTGATGGTGACCATCTCGGCCTTCGCGATCGCCGCGATCGATCGCTTCTACAGCTGGGGCAGCTCCCAGGTGTTCCGCTGAAGCCCTGACGTTTTCGATCTCCTCTTCCCTTGCCCGTGTCCGACGTCGACCTGACCACTGACGAGTTCGCTGCGGCGGATCTGGCTGCCGACGCCGAACCCGTTGCTGCTGCCGAAGGCCTCTCCCCGATCGCCCGCTGGTACGCCGTGCAGGTGGCGTCCAGCTGCGAGAAGAAGGTGAAGGCCACCCTGGAACAACGTGCCGTGACCCTGGGGGTGGACAACAGGATCCTGGAGATCGAGATCCCCCAGACTCCCGCCGTCAAGCTGAAGAAGGACGGCAGCCGGACCAGTACCGAGGAAAAGGTGTTCCCCGGCTACGTGCTCGTGCGGATGGTCCTCGATGAGGACACGATGATGGCGGTGCGGAGCACCCCGAACGTGATCAACTTCGTCGGTGCGGAAGACCGGCGTGCAACCGGGAAGGCTCGCGGGCACATCAAGCCCCGCCCCCTCAGCCGTCAGGAAGTGGATCGCATTTTCAAGCGGGCCGCCGAGAAGAAGCCCGTTGTGAAGGTGGATCTCACCGAAGGCGATCAGATTCTTGTGACCGCAGGCCCCTTCAAGGACTTCCAAGGCGAGGTCATCGAGGTCTCCGGCGATCGCAACAAGCTCAAGGCTCTGCTTTCAATCTTTGGCCGGGAAACTCCGGTCGAACTCGAGTTCTCCCAGATCAGCAAACAAAGCTGATCCCCCTGCGGCCGTCTCCCTGCGGAGGGCGGCCCTTGGTGGTGTTCCGGTTTCCGGACCCGCCGCAGCCGCTGCCCTAGGGTCGCGGATCCGCAGATTGCTCAAGCCGCCAGGACGATGGCAAAAAAAGTTGTAGCTGTGATCAAGCTGGCCCTCCAGGCCGGCAAAGCCAACCCCGCGCCGCCGGTGGGCCCTGCCCTCGGTCAGCACGGCGTCAACATCATGGCGTTCTGCAAGGAGTACAACGCTCGGACGCAGGACAAAGCCGGATACGTGATCCCGGTGGAGATCTCGGTCTTTGAAGACCGCAGCTTCACCTTCATCACCAAGACCCCTCCCGCTTCCGTGCTGATCGTGAAGGCAGCCGGAATCGCCAAGGGGGCCGCCACCTCTTCCAAGGGTTCTGTCGGGGCTATCAGCCGCGCTCAACTCGAAGAGATCGCCAAGACCAAGCTGCCTGACCTCAATTGCACCAGCGTTGAGTCGGCCATGCGCATCATCGAAGGCACCGCCCGGAACATGGGTGTTGCCGTGAAGGACTGAAGCGCCGGG